>JBALWS010000138.1:0-11591 GCA_036960405.1 Halopseudomonas sp.
GCCAGATCATGCGGCCGAAAATGCTGCAGGCGGGTTATAAAGACAGTTTCGTGATGGCGCTGATTATCAACGCCAGCGATATCGCCTTCCTGATTCCGCCGAGCATCGGCCTGATCCTTTACGGCACCCTTGCCAATGCCAGTGTCGGTGAGCTGTTTATCGCCGGTATCGGACCGGGGATTCTGTTGGCTATCCTTTTTTCAATCTATTGCTACGTTCACAGTGTGACCCACAGCGACAGCATCGCGCTGGTTGAAAAAACGGACTGGAGTCAAAAGATTCTGGCGATCCAGAAAGCGATTCTGCCAATGGGATTCCCGGCGCTAATTGTCGGTGGTATTTACTCGGGTATTGTCACGCCGACAGAAGCGGCTTCGTTCTCGGTGCTCTATGCCGTTATCGTCGAGTGTCTCATTTATCGGGAACTAAAAGCGGGTGATATTTGGGATGCGGCTTTAAGCACCGGACTGATCACTGCGGTGGTGTTTATTTTGGTCGGTATCGGACAAGCCTTCTCCTGGTATATCTCGTTCGAGCAGATCCCGCAGGAGCTGCTGGCACCGCTCAACTTAGAGGATGCTTCGAAAGAGTACGTGCTGTTCGTCATTGCCGTCGCCTTTTTCGTCGGCTGTATGTTTGTCGACTCGCTGGTGGTGCTGCTGATACTGACTCCCATATTCATGCCGATTGTGGAGTCCGTGGGGCTGGATCCAATTTTGGTGGGGGTGATGGTGACCCTGCAGATGGCGATCGGCTCGGCGACGCCGCCGTTTGGCTGCGATATTTTCACCGCGATAGCGATCTTCAACAGACCCTATATGGAAGTGATCCGGGGCACCCTGCCGTTTATCCTGATCCTGTTCTTCATGTCGGCACTGTTGATCTTCTTCCCCGGTATTGCGCTGGTGCTGCGTGACCTAGCCTTCGGTTAGGTCCTGCTCTTGCGGGACAACAGAACGACCGTGCCAGCACTGCGATGGGTGGCTGAAAAGAAGTTCGCAGTGATGGTGTTGTTACAGCTGATAAATCGATAGAGAAACGATATGACCGACTCGCTTATCGCCCCTGCACGGGGATTTGAAACCTCCGAATTTGAACGGCGCACCGAGCAGCTGCAGCAGCGTATGCTAGAGCTGCAGATCGATGCGGTGTTTTTTACCACCGAACCCGAATTTCGGTATTTCAGTGGCTTTAAATCGCAGTTTTGGGAAAGCCCGACCCGGCCCTGGTTTCTGGTAATACCGTCCAGCGGGGTGCCGATTGCCGTGGTGCCGGAGATCGGCGTGGCCGGCTTCGAGCAGACCTGGATCGACGATGTTCGCAGTTGGCCGTCGCCGCGCCCGGAGGACGACGGCATCTCTCTGCTGGGCGATACCCTGGCAGAGGTCAGCCAACGCCATCAACGCATCGGTGCGATGCTGGGCCCGGAGACGCACCTACGGATGCCGGCGGCCAACTTCGCCAGCCTGCAGCATCGGCTGGGCCAGCATGAGTTGGTCGATGTGTCCGAAATCGTTCGTGAGATTCGCAGCGTCAAGTCGGCAGCGGAAGTGGCTAAGGTACGCTTTGCCTGCGAAGTGGCCGCCGCTGGTTTTGACTACCTGCTGCAGCACTTGCGTGCCGGTATGACCGAACGCGAGGCTTGCAAGGCGATGCACCTAGAAATGTTGCGCCTTGGCGCTGATGCTTGTCCCTATTTGATCTCTGCGTCGGGGCAGGGCGGTTACGATAATATCATCATGGGGCCGACCGATCGGCTCCTCCATGAAGGCGATGTATTGATCATCGATACCGGTGCCAACTTCGATGGCTATTTCAGCGACTTCGACCGTAACTACGGTTTCGGTCGGGTTGATAGCGATACTCATCGAGCCTACGAAGCTGTCTATGACTCTACCGAAGCGGGTCTGCAGATCGCGGCGCCGGGCCGAACCACCGGTGATGTCTGGCAGGCGATGTGGTCGGTGCTGGAGGATGCGGGCGCGCTGGGTAACGACGTCGGCCGCATGGGCCACGGCCTGGGTATGCAGTTGACCGAATGGCCGTCCAACGTGCCCGACGGCGACGTCATCCTGCAGCCGGGAATGATACTGACGCTGGAGCCGGGAATGTCCTTCGCACCTGGCAAGATGATGGTGCACGAGGAAAATATCCTGATTACCGATGCGGGCTGCGAAATGCTGCATCAGAGAAGCTGGCCGACGTTGCCTATCATCGATCGATGAGCTCTCTTTAGAGGCTGCGTTTACTTTAGCGACACCTTCTTACCGGGGGGCTTTGAACCCTCGGTTTTATTTGCGCCACCCTATCCTCCTCACACACAGCTGGTGAAAACATGACCCCGCAAACGACCGGCCTGCTGCTTAGTATCGCGGGCGTAATCCTGTTGTCTCCCGATGTGCTGGTGATCCGCTGGGTCGAGCTGGAGCATGACCAAGTGCTGTTCTGGCGCGGGCTGTTTCTGACGCTAGGATTTAGCGCCGTGGTGTTAATTCGTCACCGGCTCAAATGCCTGCGGGCCTTCGTTAATGCGGGTTGGTCGGGCGTGATCAGCGGTTTTTTCTTTGCAGGTAACACCTACTGTTTCACCCAGTCGCTTCAGCAGACCAGCGCGGCCGCCGCGATGATGATTATCAGCACTGCGCCAGTGTTCGCAGCGATCATCGCTTGGCTGGTGCTGGGCGAGCGCGTTAGCCGACGGACCGCGCTCACCATTGCCTGCACCCTGGTCGGGATCACGGTGATCGCTTTCGATAGCGGTGGCGACAACAGCGTGACCGGAAATTTGTTTGCGCTGGGGTGCGCTATTTTTATGGCGATTAACTTCAATTGGGCACGGCTAAAGGCACCGCGCGACCTTACCCCCGGACTTGCCTTCGGCGGAATCATGATCGCTGTCGTAGCGCTACTGGGCGATACCGATCTGGCTCAGCCGAGCACGCTGCAGCTGGGAGCGATGGCGCTCACCGCCGCCATTACCATGCCGATTGGATTCACCCTGTTGCAGATCGCCCCGCGTTATATCAGCGCGACGGACGTGAGCTTGTTTCTACTGCTCGAAGCGATTGTCGGGGCGTTCTGGGTGTGGCTGGCGCTGAATGAAGCCCCCAGCGCAATGACGTTGATGGGGAGCGCAGTAATTTTTACTTCGCTGGCATGTTACGCCTACGGTAACAGACCACGATCGCGCCTTAAGAATCAACGTGCATGCGAGGCCGTAGCGGACTAAACCGGATTCAAAAGATACCAAGGCGATACCGTTACTGGGGCCGGTCGCCTTAGTAACGCAAAAGCGAACTAAGTACGTAAAAATATTTTCAATATGGACAAATACTAGGGAGTCACCAATGACGATCAAACGTTATGAAACGAAAGCGCGGATGAGTCGAGCCGTGGTTCACAATGGTACCGTTTACCTGTGTGGCCAAGTCGCGGCTGATGCCGAGACCGGCATTACCGAGCAAACTGAAACGATGCTGAAAAAGGTTGATGACTTGCTGCAGAGTGTCGGTTCTTCACGCCGTCAAATTTTGTCAGCCACTATCTATATCAAGGATATGATTGATTTTTCTGAAATGAACGCGGTATGGGATGCATGGATTCCTGACGGAGATGCACCAGCCCGAGCCTGTGTTCAGGCGCAGATGGCAAGGCCAGAACTTCTCGTAGAGATTTCGGTTATTGCCGCTGTTAGTGGGTAATGCGACTTTGCGGGCACCTGATATTACTAAAACAGCACTCCCTTAGCGTGCTGAATCCAAGTTAATGCAATGCATCGAGCGGGCTTGTGGTTCCTGCGTAATGCTGACCAAGCACATGTGTGTATATCTGAGTTGTTGATACATCACTATGACCAAGCAATTCCTGCACCGTACGGATATCGCGACCGGTTTCGAGAAGGTGAGTTGCAAAGGAATGTCGAAAGGTATGACAGCTGACCCGCTTGTTGAAGATGCCAGCCTTTTTAACCGCACGTTTGAGTACTTTTCGTGGCGCTGAATCATGCAGATGATAGCGGCACAGCTCCCCGGTGATAGGGTGTGCACAGAGCCCTGATGATGGAAACAGAAACATCCAGGCAGCGTGGCGAAAAGCGTTTGGGTATTTCCGCCCTAAAGCATGTGGAAGCGCGGGGCCAACTCCTTGGTTGTTGTCGGATTCTTGCAACTCGAGCGATGCATCGATTACCTCCTTTATAGGAGCATGCAGACTGTGACTCAAGATCGTTTTACGATCCTTCCCGCCTTTACCATCTCTGACAGTGAGAGAGTTGTCCTCAAAATCGATATCCTGAACTCTTAACCGTAAGCATTCTGTAATTCGTAATCCGCTGCCATAAAGTATTGAAAATATCTGACGATAAGGATTTCTCATCTCTGACAGAATCAGGCTCACCTCAGAGCGGCTAAGCACTACCGGTAAACGACGATACTGTTTAGCATGCTTAAAACCTAGCTCTCCTAGTTGAATAGATAACACTTGATGGTAAAGAAACGCCAAGGCATTGAGTGCTGTTTTTTGTGTATTGACTGCTACCTGTCTCTCGCTGGCCAACCAGGATAGGAAGGCTGTAACCTCCGTTGCTCCCATTGAAGCAGGGTGATTTAGGTTATGAAAACGGATATAGCGCCGAATCCAACCCAGATATGCCTTCTCGGTTCTTAGACTATAGCCGCGCAGCCGAATGGCCTGACGAACCTCCTCCAGCAATGCACTTTTAGCCATGACAAATCTTCCATGAAAAAAAACGATACACTGTGTTTATATACAGTGTGTTTGGTTTTTCCACCAAGGTGGCTCATTTTGTTGGATGAGCAGGCTCCCTTTGCACTGGAAAAAAATATGATATTGCAGCATTATCAGTCCCTTAAGGAAAAGCGGCACCGATATATCGTGCCAACCCTACCAGATATATGCGCTGGCTCGTTTTCATTGAAGGAGAATGACAAGTGACTCCCGAAAACACTTCTATTTCAGCCGCTTGACAACCATTTTGCTTTTCTACCTTCCGGACAAAACGAGCCGGCTCAGTATTAAAATAATGGGATGGACGCCCCTCTTTCGACGTTAGTTGTCTAACTAACGCATTAACGACAAGAGGGCATAATCATGGAGACTATTACTGTTGTAGGCCTGGATTTGGCCAAATCTGTTTTTCAGATTCACGGTGCAGATATTCGTGGTAACTGCGTAATCAGGAAGACAATCAAGCGAAATAAACTGCTTTCATTCTTTGCTCAGCTCCCCCGTTGCTTGGTTGGGATGGAAGCATGTAGCAGCTCCCACTATTGGGGCCGGTCGATACGTGCTCTCGGGCACGAGGTGAAACTAATTGCGCCCCAGTATGTGAAGCCGTACGTGAAAACGAATAAGAACGATGCTGCTGACGCTGAAGCCATCTGTGAGGCGGTCAGCAGACCCAGCATGCGGTTTGTTGGCCTAAAAACTGTCGATCAACAGGCGGTATTGCTGATTCATCGAGAGCGTGACGGAATCGTCAAAGAACGAACAGCTCTGATCAACAGATTACGAGCTACCTGTGCAGAATTTGGCATAGTAATCCCGGCAGGGAGGCAAAGGCTGACTGCTTGGTTTCAACGAGAGTATGGCAACCAGGAGTCTTGCTTGCCTGAACTGTTGCAGCGCCATGTTGGCAGGATGAGAGACAGACTACGGTCGTTGGAGCTATGGATTGATGAGTTGGATCAGGAGATTGATCAGCAAAGTGCTAACAACGAAGCCTGCAAGCGTTTAAGCGAAGTACCTGGGATTGGCCGCCTTACGGCATCAGCGTTGGTTGCTTCCATTGGCAATGGAAGAGAGTTTAAAAACGGCCGACAGCTATCGGCGTGGTTAGGCCTTGTTCCACGACAACATTCGAGCGGAGGCAAACCACTGCTGTTAGGAATCAGTAAACGTGGTGATTGTTATCTAAGGTGCTTGCTGATTCATGGAGCTAGAGCCGTACTCAAACACATGAACCCAAAGCGCTCGGTTACGAGATGGTTGGAAGAATTAACGAAAAGAAGACATAAGAATGTCGTCATCGTAGCGATGGCCAACAAGCTAGCCCGGATAGCGTGGGCGTTATTATCGAAAGGAGAGCGTTACCGAGAGAGTGTGGTAGCGTAAACAAAAGGAACAAATGCACGTCAGTTATTGCGTAGGCGTATTGTCGATGGCACTACAGGTAAGACCGTGATTGGATAACTCTGGCCCTAACATCGTTCATTATCAGAACGGTAAAATGTTTAGACTCCGATCAGCGGAACCCATCAGGGATAGTGGCGATTAAGGCACATAAAAAATCCGGATAGATGGCTGCAATACCGAAAGGTGTATCGACAAAAGCTTGCACAACACGGGGCGTCCATAGATGAAGAATGTATTTCAAAATCTATTGATCCTGAATCCGATGGACTCCTAGACCGAGGCGAATACTTTATTGGAGTTGGATTTGTTGCTATTCAGCAGCATTTAAATGAGTCTCTGATTGCAATTGATATAAATAAAAAAGATGCTTATTCACTTGGGCTCACCCATCCAATAGGAATGTCGTCTATTTCGGTTATTAATGCAGCAGCAAATTGGTGGAAGCACGAAGCAGAGTGGTTCAAAAATGATCATGTCCCGAAAAATGGCGAACGTACAGTTGAAATAATAATGGGGATTTCAAATCAGCATGAGTATGCATTATCAAATGTATTATCCTCGTTTTCTGAGTCCAAACTTTTATCATTTACAAGAAATATTGTTCCTCACATTGAAACATGGACGAAAGAACTTTGTGTGAAAAGTAAGGAGTAATTAATGCATAACAAGGCGTTCAACTTCGGCCAGCAAGCTGGCCTGGAACTCCAAACTGCTGCGCAGTTTTCCGTCCCGTTAACGCGGCGTTATAAGGCACTAAACCTCATCGTCACATCAGGAACTGAGTAAACATGGAAGAAACTTTAGAGCAGGAAGCAACATCCATCGAGCATCTACTCAAGGGAAAGCCTGTTTCTCGAATCTTTCGGCCAAGTGCAAATGAAGTGTGCATTGAGTTCAATGATGGAACGCGCTTTTTTATTGATAACCAAAATAAAGATGACCTCGGATTTTCCGTAACCGGAGGGTCTAATGAGTAAATGGAATGCTTGCACTTATAACAAGGCGTCAACTTTAAGCCCTGCTGCGCAGGGCTCGGACTTCCGCCGCTACGCGGCTCCAGCCCGTTAACGCGGCGTTATACGTAAATGATGACCAAGCTCAGTTCTGACCAAAAAGCCTTCTATAAAGAAGTATCTAAGATACTTTGGGAGAAATGGGACCCCATCGGAGTCAATGATGGTGACAACGAGTGGGATGACGAATATGACAGCTATGTGCCTCATATATTTCGTCTTGCCATAGAAGGCAAAGACCCAGGAAGAATTGCAAGTTCATTGTCAGCATCAACAAAACAAAATATGGGGTTGGGTGAAGATCCAGAGCATGACCTCAGAGTCGCAAAACTCATAGTAAAAACAAAAGTAGAGATGCTTGGTAAATGACAACGTATAACAAAGCCATCAAAGTTCGCCAGCGAGCTGGCTGGACCTCCGCAAGCTGCGCTTGCTCCGGCCCCTTATGGCGGCGTTAAGTTTACTGCGATACATGGAGGTTTAGCATTTGAGATCATGGGCATATACAGTCCTTTCAGCTGGGTTAGGCGGCGTATTCGTCTTAGTCCTGGTGCTTGAGGAAAAGCTGCCAAGCCAAGCCTTCGGTATCACTTCTTGGTGGCTATCGTTCATCATTGCCGCAACTGTTTGGCTTACTTATCTCAGGCTATTCATACCTCGTTGCCCAAAGTGTGGGCTGGGCGTTTTCTCCATCATTGAACTCGCAAAATTCCCCATCATTGTGAAGTCTTGGGTCAGTGAAAAATGTTTCGAGTGCGGAGAGGAATTGGAGTGACAAAACTTAACAAGGCGTTCAACTTCGGCCAGCAAGCTGGCCTGGAACTCCAAACTGCTGCGCAGTTTTCCGTCCCGTTAACGCGGCGTTAGTGTTGGTCGTAGTGTCCACCGATAGCAAAAATATAAATTGATTTGTCATCGAACTTATAAATCAAACGATCTTTCTGAGATATGCGTCTAGACCATAAGCCCGCTAAATTATGCTTCAACGCCTCAGGCTTACCTAGCCCAACGCTAGGGTCTTCAGAGCGCAGTATCTCTTTTAATAGTTTGCATAAGGCCTTGTGTAACTTTTTATCTTTTTCGCGCATTGCCTCATACGCAACCCAGGTGTCGCCTTCAAATACCAGTGATCTCATTCAATTGCTCATCCGTGGGTTGGTAACCAGCGCCCTGAGAATGGGTGCCAAGAGATTTAGCAACTTGCTGCATAAGATCACTATTCTGCAAAACATACAGGCTTTCTTGTTCACGCTCCCAGTCTTCGGCGCTCATTATCACAAAGTCGTCACCAGCTCTGCGGGTGACTTTAAGTGGTTCATGCTTGCTAACAACCTGCTCTACAAGAGTTTTGAGGTTGTCTCTAAATCTATTTACACTTATCGTGTCCATGCTTCTCACCAGTTGTACGGTATTTCCGTACCAGAGTATGTCAAAAACACTAACAAGGCAATCAACTTTCAGCCCAGCTGCGCTGGTCCTGGACTGTCGCTACTGCGCAGCGCCAGCCCGTTATTGCGGCGTTATGTTTCGCAGGTTGCTGAAATTTCATAAGGATTAGAAAGTTGAAAATAAATCTACATACTTCACATCCATCTGCCTTTATTAGCTCCACGTTCATTGACTTGCAAGAGGAGCGTGCTGCTGTAGCTGATGCCTTGAAAGAAAGTGGCCTGAATGTAAATGCATTAGATATCAAGCCAGCATCAACAGATTCTTCCAAAAAAGAGATATTGCGTGGGGTAAGGGAAAGTGACTTCGTCATATTAATTATTGGTGATAGGTATGGCTCAGTATTACCAAGAATGACTGGTAGCGACTCTATAAGTATTACGTGGTGGGAATACCAAAGAGCATGCTCATTTGGTAAGCCTGTTATTGCATACTTTCAAAGCTCATCGTACTTTGACACCGATAATCATGACGACAAAAATGATCCTTCCTATACTAGAAAGAGAAAGCTATTCGAGCGTTTTAAAAACATTGTGACTACTAAGCATAATCCTGCGTATTTCACTGATTAATTTGATCTATATAATAAAATACAAAAATCACTCATTCCTATTTATCGGTCTGGTGTAGAAGCAATGAATCGCAAAAATTCTGAGTTGAGTAGCAAAGTTTCCAGCCAGGAAGTTGAGATCGAACAGCTAAAAAATCAACTAAAAAACCAAACATCAACTGGACTTGGCTCAAACCAACTTCCAGGCTTGTTAAGGGGTTTAGGCGACTATGGAAAGTAAACATAACAAGGCGTTCAACTTCGGCCAGCAAGCTGGCCTGGAACTCCAAACTGCTACGCAGTTTTCCGTCCCGTTATTGCGGCGTTATGTGTAATCAACCATGACTAAAATTTTCCTTACTCTGTTACTTCTGCTTGGCTCGGCAACTGTTTGGTCATCTGAATCTACCCCCGCGACAGTAGAGGAAGCCGTTGTAGCTCTTGAGGCAATGTTGTCAAAAGACCAGGTAGTGGCTTTCAAATCAAAAGGGGTGCTCAAAGCCGTATCAAGTGAGCACTTTGGCATTGGTGGGTGGGTACGTAACAATTGGATATCACCTGAGGGTTCACCGCTTCGCCGCTACTTTGATGGCGTTAGCAAACTGCACAGAGACGATATGTCTTCAATCGTATTAGCGTCCTTTTGGCGGCACCTGCACTTGCGTCCTATGGAGGTTAAGGCTCAAATAACCTGCTACGAAAAATGGTGGGCCATCGAGCTTTCTGAAACATCAAAACAAGAGAAGCAGGCACAGTTTGAAAAGTTTAATAGCGTCTGTGCCATATAAAACACATAACAAGGCAATCAACTGCCGCCAGCAAGCTGGCTCGGAACTCCAAACTGCTACGCAGTTTTCCGTCCCGTTATTGCGGCGTTATGTTTTAGGAGCAAGGTATGGGCGCTTGGCCGGCAATACTTAAACACTTGGGGGAAAATGAACTGACGTTTATCTCTTCTCAATCTGAATGGGATTGTGATGCAGACCTTCATTTCTTTTCTTATGAGCCTGAAGATGTACTTATTGATACTAACGGTCAGATTCATAGCCTTACAGATAGACAGAATAATTTTGTTCAGCCACGGGAAAATGGCAATAAGATCGAACTAGAGGTATTAAATGCTCTTGTAAAAGAGCATGCATCTCAACTAGGTAGTTGCTGTGTTTCAAAGATATCTTACCCATCGATAAGCGACGCAATTAAAGCAGTTGAGGCAATTGGTGAATAAAGACAAAAAACATAACAAGGCGTTCAACTTCGGCCAGCAAACTGGCCTGGAACTCCAAACTGCTACGCAGTTTTCCGTCCCGTTAACGCGGCGTTAAATACTATGAAGATCTATTTCGCAGCCCTAGGTCTACTTCTGGTAACGATGCAGTCAGCACATGCTGAATACGGCTATATACCTCAAAGAGATCCTTTTGTTTTAAAGTATTTCGAGCACTACCTTGCTGAAGCAGGTGTGAAGTATGAGAAAAACGAAGATGGTTACTATGTTGCACCTGAGAAAATCATTGACGAGATAATGATCCCTTTGGGGCAAAAGGCTTCAAAGAAAAATAGGCGTACGAATAGCCTAGTAATAAAGTCAGATTGTGGACTTTTCAAATTAAAACAGCACCTAAATAATCTAGGTGTGATTTATTATGTATATCAAGATGATGGGCAGCTGCTTCTTAAAACAACTCAGGCTGACACCAGAAATTTTAAAATAATCGAGCACTATTCAATGTTTGACAATGAATGCCAAAAACGTATTTAACAAGGCGCTCAACTATCAGCCCAGCTTCGCTGGTCTTGGACTGTCGCTGCTGCGCAGCGCCAGCCCGTTAGCGCGGCGTTAGGTTTTTAGGAGTAAACCGGAAATATGGATATGAAGTCACCTAAGACATGGTCGGGTTATTGGAGGTTTTTATTACTAAACCTCATTATTGCCAATGCTGCTGGCTACTTTTACAACCAGGTTTTTCCTACGAGTAATCTATCGCTACAAATAAAGCTGTTTTCGTTATGTTTATTTATTGGTGGCATATATATAACAATTGCTTTTCTTTATAAAAGTAAAACAATCAAGCCGATGTTTAGTCGTTCACTATATGTCGAGCCATACCAGTGGTATCGAATTAACTTAATGATTGCCATAGCGTATTTTATTCTGAGTCTTGTAAACGCCTATGCTGCTTTTTATCTTAAGGAAAACCTGTGGGCACAAGTTCGACTATCTACGGTCGTAATACCACTTGTAGTTGCACTACCAATCGCATATTTTTCACTAAAAAATGAAGAACAAACCTAACAAAGAGTTCAACTTTAAGCCCAGCTGCGCTGTGCTCGGACTGTCGCCACTGCGCGGCGCCAGCCCGTTAACGCAGCGTTAGTTGCCTTGGTTCGGCTCAGGGTTGTGCCAACCTGAAAGCCCGTGCAAA
>JBALWS010000139.1:0-11563 GCA_036960405.1 Halopseudomonas sp.
CGCTCGATGATGATGCGGATCTCATCGGTCGATTTCTGCGTACGGCTGGCTAGGGTTCGGACCTCGTCGGCGACCACGGCAAAACCGCGACCCGATTCACCCGCGCGTGCGGCCTCGATAGCCGCGTTGAGGGCCAGTAGATTGGTTTGCTCGGCGATGCTCTGGATAACATCAAGCACCTGACCGACTTCGTTGGAGTCGGCGGCCAGCTGCTCCATCACCTGGGCGGCCGAATCGACCTTGTCGGCCAGCAGGTTGATCGACGCCACCGTGTTGGCCACGATCTCGCTGCCTTGTGCGGCTTCGGTATCGGCCTGATTGGCCGCGTCTGCGGCTTGCGATGCGTGTTGCGACATCTCTTGAATGGTTGAGGCCATCTCGGTCACGGCGGCGGCGACCTGTTCGGTTTCGGCGCGCTGCTTGGCGGTGCTTTGATCGGTTTCGGCGGCACTCTTGGAGGTCTGCTCGACCGCGATTGAGACGCTGTCGATGGAGCCCGATACTTGTGAGATCAGCGTCTGCATCTTTTCGACAAAGGCGTTGAACTGCCCGGTCAGCAGCGCTAGCTCTTTGACGCCACGGCTCTGCAGTCGCTTGGTCAGGTCGCCTTCACCCTCGGCAATATCGGTCATCGCCTCGACCACCGCATCGAGCGGTTGAATGACGCGTCGTAGCACGATCAGGGCGAGTACTACCAGAATGACGAACACTAGCCCGGCGACGATGTAGACCGTCACGCGGCTCTGCGCTAGCACAGCGTTGGACTGCTCGGTGGCTTGCTGGCGTATCTCGGAGGCCAGCGATGTCACGCTCTTGAGTCCGCTATCGACCTCGGATAGCACCTGGTTTAGCTGGTTGAGTAGCGCTTGGCGCGCCTCTAGAGCCATCAAATACTGTTGCCGTAGGGCCAGAACCGAATTATCGCCCTCGAACACAAAGCCGGTCAGTTTTTCAAAACCCGACACCATTGGGCTGAGGTTCTTCTTCAGTGCCGGGTTGAACATGGCGCTTTGAGTCAGGAATTTAAGCGACTTCTCGATCGCCTGAAGTGTTTTTGCCGCGTCGCCATCGCGTAGCTTAGTCAGCTCTGCGGTACTGGTTGTTTGGGTGAACTGTTTGGAGATCGCCGCCAGCTTGACGATATCGGTACGGACGCTGTAACTGGCCTGCTGCAGTTGGGCGCGGTTCTGCAGTAGCAACCGTTGCAGCAGCTCTTTTAATCCCGACAGCTTTTCACGGTCGGTGAACACTTGCGAGTCGGCCAGATGGCGCTTGAGCTCGGCGTTCTGCTCTTTGACGGCCAGCGACAGGCTGTCGACCATCGCCTGCGACTTCTCGACCACCGAGTTGGCGCTGTCATCAACAAAGCGGTTGAGCTCTTCAACCTGCCCCCGCAGCGCCATCAGCTCGCGGCTCTTGGAGCCAAAGGCCGAATTGGTTTCGATCAGGGCGTTGATACGTGGATCGAGTTCAGAGACCAGCGGACTAACCTGCGGCAGGTCTGCAGTGATCTGTCGTATTGCCGCCATCGCGACTTCTAGATTGACCACCGCAGCGTTGTTGCTGACGACGGCTTCGAGCTCGGAAGGTTGCTCTATCGATAGGATTTGCAGCTCGTGGGCCAGCAGGCCGTTGAGTGCGGCATTCAGTTCGCCGCTGACGCGCGTCAGGGCTGCCGCATCGGCTAGGTGTGCCTGGCTACGGTTGACCCGCTTCTCCGACACCAGCGCCGCGCCGCCGAGCACCGCTACCGAGGCCATTGCGACGATGACCAGCACCGCTAAAATATTTTTGACCGACAGGCCGATATGAAATGCAGCCACGGATGTACCTCCGTTTGAGTGAGACGACAATACAGCACGATAAAATCGTAAGAGTCGGGCTCGGTGACAGCCTAGCGATCAGCGTCGGGTGGACCCTTCTATCGGGCATAATACATAGCAAGATAGAAAGTAGGGCTATAGGGCGACTAATGGACTACTGCGCCTACTATCTAGCTACCGCTATTAGCCGAACTGGCGTCGCTGTTAAGAAAACCCTACAGTGCCTTTTTAAGCGGCAATGCAGGAATCGCCACGCATGGAGTTGAGTATAGGTTACGAACTGATGGCGTTGCTGTTTGCCGCAGGGATGCTGGCGGGGTTCGTCGACGCCATCGCCGGTGGAGGTGGGCTGATCGCGTTGCCGATGCTGCTGTTTGCCGGACTGTCCCCGGCACAAGCGTTGGCCACCAACAAGCTGCAGGGCACGTTCGGCACTTTCTCTGCCAGTCTCTATTTTATCCGCAAAGGGCTGGTCGACCTGCGCAGCATTGGCACGATGGTGGTTTGTACCTTTGTTGGCTCGGCGCTGGGCACGCTGCTGGTGCAGCAGATCGATCCGAGCTTCCTGACCGCTGTGATCCCGCTGCTGCTGATCTTGATTGCACTGTATTTCTGGTTCTCACCCCAGGTCGGCGAAGAGGACGTTAAGCAACGGATCGGTCCGCTCAGTTTTGCCCTGAGCATCGGCTTTGGGGTCGGCTTTTACGATGGTTTCTTCGGACCGGGAACCGGCTCCTTCTTTGCCATCGCCTTCGTCAGCCTGATGGGGTTTGGTCTGACCAAAGCGACGGCCCACACCAAGGTGCTCAACCTCACCAGTAATGTCGCCTCGTTGTTGTTCTTTATTCTCGGTGGCCAGGTCGTCTGGACGCTGGGGTTGCTGATGGCAGCGGGGCAGCTAATAGGCGGGCGACTGGGCGCCAGTCTGGTGGTGCTGAAAGGCTCTAAGCTGATCCGGCCGCTGGTGGTGTGCATCTGTATTCTGATGAGTGTGAAGTTGTTACTGGTGTAGGGTTGAAACGTGGAAAAGCCTCGGATTATGAGGCTTTGTCGGTGTATGGGGGGGGGGCAAAATGCAAGACCTGACCCCGTTGGCTCCGTGACCATATTCAGTCACTGTCTGAGCGGTTTCGGCTAGAACCTTCGGTGTTTTTCCTTCATGTTTGATTGATCAATGGGGTCTGACCCCATTGGTTTCGCAAAAGGGGGAGGGGTGTTTGTTCTGTCTAGCTATTAGCTGCTGATTACTGAGTTTGTTGTTTAGATTGTTTCCGCCTTGCCGGGCGGCCCAAGGATATGCTCCGCCATATCCTTTGGAATCCTAGGCGGCCCCTCTGCTTGATCGGCTACGCCGATACCCTGTGCGTTTCACTGCCGGATGGGCTCGACGGCAACTCACTCGCTGCGCTTGCTCAGACATCCGCTTTCGCTTTTTCCATCCGTCAGCTGCAATGCTCGTCTACGCAAAAGGGGAAGAGGTGTAGGTCGGAAGGTTTAGTGTATGGTTCAGCGGCTGGCACGGCCTGTCCCCCCCCCTTACGACGCTGCCGAGCATTGGGTTTGAAAATGGATCAGTACCGATGGATGTTTGAGGGAGCGTAGCGAGCGAGTTCCCATCGGTGCCCATTTTAAAACTCAAGCGCAGGGAACCGACGCAGTCGGCAAGTTGTGGGGAAGCATTTTTTGGTTCGTTTTTGATGCGTCAAAAATGATCGCGCCCGAGGGGGCGCAATAGAAGGGTGGGAATCAAGAAGATAATTAAGAATAAAACGTGGTCTGTCCCTTTTTTATTTGAGCTTCAATTAAGTATCTAGTCATCATCGTCAGCATATCTCTTCATTCCTTCTCTTAATATTTCGAGGAAGGTATGATTTCTGTTTTCAGCATCAGCAACTATTGCATCAAAAGACAACACGAAGGTTGGGGTTGGAATTTGCCTACCGTCGGGGTGAGGGGTCACGAATTCTTGATAGAAAACGTTTCCTTTTGAGAACAACGGTGACCACCGTTGCTGTTGCAAACGAGTAGCCATCTTGTCATTAATGTCCATTACGGCGTAGTACCAAACACGCTGAATGTTTTTACAATGGGCTACCAAGTTTACAGCACGATCTAAGAGTTGATTGATGGCGTATTGGTTTTCTTTCTCATCATTAGTTTTTTTCTTAATTTCAACAACGACAACATCCACTTGTTCAAAATTATCAGGATCAGCTGAAAATATCATCGCAATGTCAGGCCTGCCAGCATCGGCAACGATTTCATCATCTAGGGTGACTGCCTGAATTACCCGGTCCATCCTTTTTTCACTAAGGATTGTTCTAAATACCATAAACTTATCATCTAAGAGCCATGCATTGTTTTGATATATATCTGAATGCTCTTTACCGCTAAACTCTTGATGTTTTGGTACGATTAAATTGTGTATTTCAGCTTCTGAGTTTCCATTGGTTATAGACTTCATTCGCCGTATTATTTTTTCTCTATATAGAATGTATTCAGTCAATACACGCGACGATAGCTCAATAGATTTTTCATATGACTTGTCGGTTAACTCTTCACATAGAAGGATTTCTTTTTCAGCCATAAAGAACTTATGCTGGGCAATTGCCAGCGCATCATCCTTATTTATTAAGCCTACTGTCTCTGCTTCAAAGTATCCTAAGAAATGAGGAAATTGCTTTTCAAACAAAGCCTTGGTTTTCTTGTTCTTCTCTTTTATTTGAGGTATTTTTTCTGCCAATATACTCCCCATTTCTGTTTTTAAACGCTTATATAAAACACTCTCTTTCAATCCGTCTGGTAATATTAGCTTTTGCCTAGAGCTATCTGCATTAGAATGAAAAATATCAGATTCGAATAAAAAAGTGCATGTATATCCAGAGGGTATTGCCAATGGCGATATTAAATTTGCAGAAATAGTTCTACCGTCGATATTAAAAGCAGTTAAATAACTGCCTTTTCCGCCTATTTCTTCAATGTTGTAAAGCATATCGATCGAAGAAAAAGCATCAAGACAAGGATCTTCGATGTTGATTTTAGTAAATGATGGAAGATCGTCTTCAGTCAGCTTTACGCTGTTACTGAAGAAATCTTTTTGACCGTTGTCTTCTTGAGTTTTTAAGTTCAAACATATCTCAAACTTTTTGTTATTTCGTTTAAGCTTGTAAAGAGATGGAAGAAAATGCTCCTTAATTATTGCTTTAAGGCTATCAGGTTTAAGGTGGTCATAAGATTTAATTCTTTTATTGTCGAACCCTGTAAACACAAGGGTTGTCTTGTTAGGCAATACAGAAGGAAGTTTTGTAACTGGAGCTTGGTCGTCAAAACCCTCTTTAAAAATAAATTCTCTAGAGTTGTCGTCCCATATACTTTTGATGCTTATCTTGTTGAAGTAATTTAAAAAAAACAAGTCGACCTAGACCTTTATGATATTTGTCTCTTGGCTTTAATAGAGTTCTGAATCGACCAAAATTTTCATCATTAAAGCCATCGCCATTGTCAGTTATAGTGATCTTTAAGGTATCCGGTTTTTCGAAGGATTTAATGTCTATGTCTAGAGTTATTTTGGATGCTCCAGCATCCAGCGCATTGGCCAATGCTTCAAAATAAACAAGCGTTAATGAAGGGTTGGGGAAGAATAGCTTTACAGCACCTGATGTTTCAATATCCATAACTCACCTGCTCCATTTGCTCTGGCAAACCATCATGTGACACACCTAAATTCACCAAAGGGGTCAGACACCATTGAAAACAATCGAAGTCTCTAGCGAGGTTTTGATTGTTGAAGTTATTCAATATTCTGGATCTGCTCTCGCATCTGCTCGATCAACACCTTCAGGTCCACCGCGCACTGGGTGGTTTCGGCGACGATCGATTTGGAGGACAGGGTGTTGGCTTCGCGGTTGAGTTCCTGCATCAGGAAGTCGAGGCGGCGGCCGATGGCGCCTTTGTCGGTCAGTACCCGGCGCACTTCGGCGACGTGGGTGTCGAGTCGGTCGAGTTCTTCGTCGACGTCGGCTTTCTGCGCCAGCAGTACCATCTCCTGTTCGAGTCGGTTGGGGTCGAGATCGACCTTGGCGTCTTCGAGCCGGTTGAGGATGTTCTGACGCTGTTTGGCCAGAATATCGGGTAGCCGTGCGCGCACTTGAACCACTACTTCGGCGATGGCGTCGAGGCGTTGGTTGATCAGCAATGCCAGCTCGGCGCCTTCGCGGCCACGGCTATCGATCAGCTCGGCGATGGCGCTGTCGAACAGGGTCAGTGCGCTCTTGTGCAGCGCTTTCATATCGATTTCGGTCTGTTGCAGCACGCCCGGCCAGCGCAGCAGTTCCATCGGGTTCAGCGGGGCGGGGTTGACCAGCAGGTCGGTGACTTGCTGGGCGGCGTCGCGCACCTGGGCGGCTAGCTCGATATTGACGCTGAGCTGGTCGTCGGATTGCTCGGTCGGGTGGAAGCGCAGGGTGCATTCGACCTTGCCGCGCTGCAGCTTCTTGCGCAGCCGATCACGCAACGGGCCTTCGATCTCGCGGAAACTTTCGGGCAGTCGCAGGTTGGGTTCGAGGTAGCGGTGGTTGACGGAACGGATCTCCCACACCAGGGTGGCGGAGGGCTGTTCGCTCTGTTGGCGAGAGAATGCGGTCATACTGCGTGTCATAAGTGCGGTTCTCGATTAGAATCTGCTATCCATATTTGTCAGCCATTCTAGCAACCTGTTGTATCAACGGACTAGGATTGTTTCGGTTCACTTTTCTATTTAAGGCCTTTCGATGAGCGCTACTCTATCTGACCAACTTAAGACCCTCGGCGTTGATGCCATGCGCCCCAGTGGCCGTGACAACGATCAAATGCGCGATGTGCGCATCACCCGCAACTACACCATGCACGCCGAAGGGTCGGTGCTGGTCGAGTTCGGTAACACCAAGGTGCTCTGTACGGCATCGGTAGAGCGCGGTGTGCCACGTTTCTTGCGCGGTAGTGGCTCGGGTTGGGTGACGGCAGAGTACGGCATGCTGCCACGCTCGACCGGTTCACGGATGGGGCGTGAGGCAGCACGCGGTAAGCAGGGCGGTCGCACGGTGGAGATCCAGCGTCTGATCGGTCGTTCGCTGCGCGGCATCTTGGATCTGAAGAAGCTGGGTGAGAACACCATCACCATCGATTGTGACGTGATCCAGGCCGATGGCGGCACCCGTACCGCGTCGATCACCGGTGCCTGCGTGGCGTTGATGGACGCGGTTGCCTTCCTGAAAAAGGATAAGAACGGCGCTATGAAGGGCAACCCGATCAAGGGGATGCTGGCGGCGGTGTCGGTGGGGGTCTACAAGGGCAACCCGGTATTGGATCTGGATTATGCCGAAGACTCGAAGGCCGAAACCGACATGAACGTGATCATGACCGAGGCGGGTGGCTTTGTTGAGATTCAGGGTACTGCCGAGGGTGAGACCTTTAGCCAGGAGGAGCTAAACAGCATGCTGGCGCTGGCTTCCAAAGGGATTAAAGAGCTGGTCGAACTGCAGAAGGCGGCGTTGGCCGAGTAGGCTGGTCTGTGATCTGAGCGCGCTCTAACAGGCGCGCACTAAAAAGCCCCGCTGTGGTCATCACAGCGGGGCTTTTTTGTTTCTGAACATCGGTCTAGCTAGCGAGGATCAGTGCGCCAGGGTTAGGCAAAAACGGACGAAAAAGCGCAGCTTACATCAGGTAAGTGAGCCTTTGAGTCCTTTTCAACCACGACCCTGCGTGCTGAGACCGCTATGCGTGGTACTTGGCGCTGAGCTCGTGCACCGCTTCGACAAAGTATCCGGCGTGGGCAGGATCGACAAACTGGTGGATGCCGTGGCCCAGGTTGAAGACGTGGCCAGGGTTGCTGCCGTAGCGCGACAGGATATCTTCCACTTCGGCGCGGATACGGTCCTTACCGGCGTAGAGCACGCTCGGGTCCATGTTGCCCTGGATGGAAACCTGCGAGCCGATGCGACCGTAGGCGTTGTCGATATCGGTGGTCCAGTCCAGTCCAACAGCATCGGCGCCGGTGTTCGCGATTGATTCGAGCCACTGGCCACCATTCTTGGTGAACAGGATAACCGGAACTTTACGTCCATCGTGTTCACGGATCAGGCCGTTAACGATCTGCTGCATGTACTGGAGTGAGAACTCGTTGTAGCACGAGGTGCTGAGTATGCCGCCCCAGGTATCGAAGATCTGTACCGCTTGCGCGCCAGCTTTGATCTGCTCGTTGAGGTAATCGATAACAGTCAGGGCCAGCTTGTTGAGTAGCTGGTGCATCACTTCGGGGGTTTCGAACATCATCCGCTTAACGTGGCGGAAGTCCTTCGATGAGCCACCTTCGACCATGTAGGTGGCCAAGGTCCAAGGGCTACCGGAGAAACCGATCAAGGGTACGCGGCCATTGAGCTCACGGCGAATGGTTGAAACCGCATTCATCACGTAGCCCAGATCGCTGGCTGCATCGGGGATCGGTAGCGCCTCGACATCGGCTGCGGTGCGGACGATCTTCTTAAACTTAGGCCCTTCGCCGGTCTCGAAATAGAGTCCCAGTCCCATCGCGTCGGGGATGGTGAGGATGTCGGAGAACAGGATCGCGGCATCGAGAGGGTAGCGCTCGAGTGGCTGAATGGTCACTTCGCAGGCGAAGTCGGCATTCTTGCACAGGCTCATGAAGTCACCGGCGGTGGCGCGGGTGGCTTTGTACTCTGGAAGGTAGCGACCGGCTTGGCGCATCATCCAAACAGGGGTGACGTCGACGGGCTGACGCAGCAGCGCACGCAGAAAACGATCATTCTTCAGTTCTGGAAACTGTTCAGACATAAGAGCGGGTCTCTATCTAGCCAATAAAATTGCCGCCTAGTATAAAGCTTCGGGCAAAAAAAAGGCACGGATAGCCGTGCCTTTAATGTGACTTAGCTCAAACCGAGGGTTGGCTAAGGCTGGTCTGTGAAGACTTTAGACGTCAAGGTAATCCAAGATCCCTTCGGCCGCTTGGCGACCTTCGGCGATCGCGGTCACCACCAGATCGGAACCGCGAACCATATCGCCACCGGCGAAGATCTTCGGGTTGCTGGTCTGGAAGGCGAAATCACCCTTTTCAGGCGCCAATACGCGGCCGCTGGCATCCATGCTGATGCCGAACTGCTCGAACCAGGGTGCCGGGCTGGGCTGGAAACCGAACGCGACCAGCACTGCATCCGCCGGAACCACCTCTTCGCTGCCTTCGATCACTTCGGGGCGACGGCGACCGTTGGCATCGGGCTCGCCCAGTGCGGTGGTGACCAGCTTGATGCCGGTGACCTGGCCGTTATCGCCAACCACTTCGACAGGCTGACGGTTGAATAGGAACTCAACGCCCTCTTGCTTGGAGTTAACCACCTCTTTGCGTGAACCGGGCATATTGGCCTCGTCACGACGGTAGGCGCAGTGAACGCTGGCGGCGTTCTGGCGGATCGACGTACGGTTGCAGTCCATCGCGGTATCACCACCACCGAGTACCACCACACGCTTGCCTTTGAGGTCGATAAAACCGCAGTCATCCTGCGGATAACCGAGGCAGTTGTTGACGTTGGAGATCAGGAACGGCAGCGCGTCGTAAACGCCATTGAGGTCTTCGCCGGGGAAGCCACCCTTCATGTACTTGTAGGTACCCATGCCGAGGAAGACCGAATCGTACTGCTCCAGCAGTTCGTTAAATTCGATATCCTTGCCGATCTCGGTATTGAGGCGGAACTCGATGCCCATCTCCTCCAAGATTTTGCGGCGACGGATCATGACGCTTTTTTCGAGCTTGAATTCGGGGATGCCGAAGGTCAGCAGGCCACCGATCTCGGGGTGACGGTCGAATACTACCGCCTTAACCCCATTGCGCGAGAGGATGTCTGCACAAGCGATACCGGCAGGGCCGGCACCGACGATGGCGACCTTCTTATCGGTCGGAATAACGCCTGACATATCGGGCTTCCAGCCCATCGCCAAAGCGGTATCGGTGATGTGCTTCTCGACCGCACCGATGGTCACACCGCCAAAACCGCCTTCGTTGAGGGTGCAGGCACCTTCGCACAGACGATCTTGTGGGCAGACACGACCACAGACTTCGGGCAGCGAGTTGGTCTGGTGAGACAGTTCAGCGGCTTCGATAATGTTGCCTTCTGAGACCAGTTTGAGCCAGTTGGGAATGTAGTTGTGCACCGGGCACTTCCATTCACAATAGGGGTTGCCGCACTCCAGGCAGCGGTGTGCCTGACCGGCCGCCTGCTCAGGCTCAAAGTTCTGGTAGATCTCGGCGAACTCTTTTTTGCGGATGCTAGCGGCAACCTTTTCAGGCTCCTCCCGCTTGAGTTCTACAAATTGAAAATCGTTGTTTAGGCGCTCACTCATAACACCTTGTCCTCATCTTCGGCCCCGGTTGGCTGGGGCAGTATCTGTCGCTGTAGCCATTACGCGCAATGTTGCAGGCGCCCCTTATTCGGGGCGGGTGCGCATACTGTCGAGTAGCTCGCCCAGGCCTGCGGCCTTGGGCTTAACCAGCCAGAATTTATTGATGTAGTCATCGAAGTTATCCAGCAATTGCTGGCCCCAGGCACTTTGAGTCTGCTGGGTGTATTCGGTGATCACACTGTGGAGGTGATTACGGTACTCCTCCATGTGGTAATTACTGATGCGATGGATCTCGACCAGCTCGTGGTTGTACTTGTCCACGAAGGTGCGATCTAGATCCAGTACGTAGGCGAAGCCTCCGGTCATACCGGCACCGAAGTTGTAGCCGGTGTTGCCCAGTACCGTGACCAAACCACCGGTCATGTATTCGCAGCAGTGGTCGCCAGCACCTTCGATAACCGCCTGGGCACCGGAGTTACGTACCGCAAAGCGCTCACCGGCGCAGCCCGCAGCAAACAAGCGGCCACCGGTGGCACCGTACAGACAGGTGTTGCCGACGATCGAGGTTTTCTGGGTTTCGAACTGGCTGCCGGCCGGTGGGCGGATGACAATCTTACCGCCCGCCATGCCTTTACCGACGTAGTCGTTGGCGTCACCTTCGAGGTTCAACTCCAATCCGCCCGCATTCCAGACACCGAGGCTCTGGCCTGCAACCCCTTTGAGGTTGATGCGGATCGGTGCGTCGTCCATGCCCAGGTTGCCGTACAGTTTGGCAATCTCGCCGGAGATACGCGCGCCGACCGAACGGTCGCAGTTGGTGATGTTGAACTCGAATTCGCCGCCACTCTTGGTGGCGATGGCATCGCGAACCTGCTCGAGGATGCTCAGGTTCAACGCCCCTAAGTCGTAAGGGTTGTTTTGTGCTTGCTGGCATGTCTGAGGCTTGCTGCTATCGACAAAATCGTTCCTCAAAATCGGCGTCAGATCGAGCCGTTTCTGCTTGTCGGTGTTGCCCGGCAGAATCTCCAGCAGATCGGTACGACCGACCAGCTCTTCCAGCGTGCGTACCCCCAGCTTGGCCATCCACTCACGGGTCTCTTCGGCGATAAAGCTGAACAGGCTCTTGACCATGTCCACGGTACCGATGAAGTGCTTCGAGCGCAGATAATCGTTCTGAGTTGCAACGCCGGTGGCGCAGTTGTTCAGGTGACAGATACGCAGGAACTTACAGCCCAGCGCAACCATTGGCAGCGTGCCGAAGCCGTAGCTCTCGGCACCGAGAATGGTGGCCTTGACCACATCCAGGCCGGTCTTCAGGCCGCCGTCGGTTTGTACCCGAACCTTATCGCGCA
>JBALWS010000140.1:0-11476 GCA_036960405.1 Halopseudomonas sp.
CACCGGGTCAGTCAGCAGATCCGAGCGGGTATGGTCTGGGTCAACGGCTGGGGAGGCGGTGACTGCACCATGCCGTTCGGGGGCGTCAAAGCCTCTGGCAATGGTCGTGACAAGTCATTGCATTCGTTGGAGAAATACACCGAACTGAAGACGGTGTGGATCAGTTTGTAATGTCAGACTAAGCCGCCAACAAAGCTGTAAATATATCAACGCATGAAGGGAGACTTTCATGCGTTTTTGTTTCTGGTTAGCCAACATTGGCAGCCGTTGTTCATCAAGCCCTAACTGGCTGAACTTGTCTCCATTTGGTTGAGGTGGGCGATAAACTGGGTAAAGATCTCCGATTGGGTCGAGGTATTGAGTCGGGAGTGGATGTTCTTGCGGTGTACCTTGACGGTACCGACGCTGATATTGAGTTGGTCGGCGATCGCCTTAGAAGAAAAGCCACGCAGGATCAGACCGGTGATCTCTCGCTCGCGCTGGGTCAGAACACCGCTGGCGAAGGTTTTGAGTGCTTGCTTCATCGGCCCGTCTGAGCGCTCGTACTGCACAAATTCACTCGACTGTGATTGCCAGAACTGGCGCACCAGCGAGTTAAGGACGGGGTAGAACTCGTTTAGCGATTTAAGCTCGGAACGGGTGATCGAGCCCAGGGCGGACTTGCGGCCCAGGGTGATGGCACAGGTGACTTTTTCATCCAGACGGATGATTAGATCGGTTTCGTCGACAAGTCCAAAATCCTGATAACAGGTTTGGTAGTACTCGGTGGTTTCGAACGAGTCGGGCATTATCTGGACCAACCTGGTGACACCGGGCGAAATACCCTCTTGTATTGCATGAAACAGAGGGTCGAGGACATAGGCGTGGTTGATGTACTGGCGCAAGGTGTCGCTCTGTTCCGCTGGGTCGGTAGGACTAATGATGATAGGGCGGAACGATTTTTTATAGGTCACCATCAAGAAGGTGTCGAAGGTGCACTGGGTGGCGAGGAAATTTTCCAGCTCTGCCGGAAAACTGCGCATCCGATGATGATCGATCAGCGCGGCAAGATTTTTCGACCAGCTGTCGTTAATAGTGATCTGGCTAGCTCGATCTTTCATTGGCGTTCCTGCATCGAGTGACTAAGAGCTGTCACAGTGATTGTAGGTTGAGTGAAGGGCGCTCAGCTCGGTCAGTGCTATTTAGCCTAATAAAAAAGCCCAGCATGTGCCAGGCAAGAGGGAGAAAATCGTGACCGTATCGCCTACTTCCATTGAATCCAGGAAGTAGGCGATAAGCGGTTAGTTGACCGATTCCAGTGTCAGGTCAAAACAGCGCAGCGCTTTATCTACCAGCTCGTCGACTTCGCCCCGACTGATCACCAGCGGGGGTGACAGCACCATTCGGCTGCCGCAGGCGCGCATGATCAGGCCGTTTTCAAAGCAGTGGTTGCGGCACACCGAGCCGATATCCAACGCATCGTCGAACAATGCTTTGCTGGCTTTGTCTTTGACCAGCGCGATACCTGCCATCAGGCCGACCCCTTCGATATGACCCACCAGAGGATGCTGACCCAGTACCTCACGCAGCTTGGTCTGAAAGTAGGGACCGATATCGTCAGCTACATACTCGACCACTTTTTCATCTTTCAAAATGCGGATGTTTTCTAGCGCAACAGCCGCCGCGACCGGGTGGCCGGAGTAAGTAAAGCCGTGGTTGAAGTCTTCACCGGCAGCGGCCAAAGCATCGGCGATGCGATCACCGACGGCCACCGCCGAGATCGGCAGGTAGCCGGAAGAGAGCCCCTTGGCCATCGACATGATGTCGGGCTGAAAACCAAAACTCTGGCAACCAAACCAGTTTCCGGTCCGCCCGAAGCCGCAAATCACCTCATCGGCAGCCAGCAGGATGTCGTATTTGGAGCAGATCTTCTGGATTTCAGACCAGTAGTTGCTCGGTGGCACGATTACACCACCGGCTCCCTGAACCGGCTCGCCAACAAAGGCGGCAACGTTATCGGGGCCGACTTCCAATATCTTGGTTTCCAACGCTTGGGCGCAGGCGATCCCAAACTCTTGTTCGTCCATATCACCGGCTTCGCCGTACCAATAAGGCTGGCGGATGTGGTGAATATCGGGCACCAACGGCCCGCCTTGTTTGTGCATGCCCGACATACCGCCCAGGCTGGTACCGCCGATGGTGCTGCCGTGGTAGGCGTTGTCGCGGGCAATGATGATTTTGCGGTACGGCTTGTCTTGCAAAGTCCAGTAGTGACGCACCATCCGCATCAACGTATCGACTGCCTCAGAACCGGAGTTGGCGAAAAAGATTCGGTTCAGATCGCCCGGGGTGACGGCAGCAATGGCCTGGGCCAACTGGACGGCGGGGGTGTGGGTGGTTTGGAAGAAGGTGTTGTAGAACGCCAGTTGGTTCATCTGTTGGCTTGCCGCGTCAATCAGTTCCTTACGCCCGTATCCCAGATTGACGCACCACAGACCGGCCATGCCGTCGATCATCTTCTGACCTTCGCTGTCCCACAGGTAGACCCCCTCAGCGTGGGTGATGACACGCGCGCCCCTATTGTTGAGCGCCTGGCTGTCAGTGAATGGGTGGATGTGGTGTTTGGCATCGATCGCCTGAATTTCATCGGTCGTCACGTTACTGCTGTTGTTATTGATCGCTTGCAGCATAAATATCTCCCACTATTTTTTAGCAAATGGCCCCTGGTGACAGCGGCGTACTGTTACCGGTGTGTCGGTAATGTGTATTGGACTGCGCGCTATCTCTATACATAGGAGCAGTACCGTCGATGGCTTCACTTTAAGGAGAGAGAGCTAAAACTCGATATACCCCGTAGGAGATATATTGCTGCGACACGCGTAGGTCGCAGTGCAAAGCGGGGCTAAAATACCCCCTGGGTGATAGTTACAGGGCAGAATTGATCGGCTAGGGTGGATAACAGATATTTGAATATAAGCGTTTGAGAGTGATCTATATGGCTATTAATAAAAATAACGAGTTCGATCTGTTTATCACCGACCTGAACGGTAACCTGCGCGGTAAACGCATGCCCGCCGGAGCCTACAACAAGGTCAAACAGGAGGGGATAAAATTGCCTCGCTCCGTGATGGGTTTCGATTTTTGGGGCGCCGATGTGCTGGAGAACGGGTTGGTATTTGAAACCGGTGACAGCGATGGGGTCTGTATGCCCGTCGCCGAAGACGCGGTGCCGGTACCTTGGGCTGAATCGCCGCGCAGTCAGATGCTGGCGATGATGTTCAACCCTGATGGCTCTGCCTTCGAGGCCGATCCCCGCCAGGTATTGAACCGGGTGGTCAAACGCTTCAAAGCGTTGGGACTAACCCCCGTGGTTGCTACCGAACTCGAGTTCTATTTGATGGATGGCGAGTCGGAGGTCACCCAGCGTCCTATCGCGCCTGCTTTGGCCGAGGGCAAAGGCCGCCGCTTGACCCATACCGAGGGTTACGCGATCGAGGAGATGGATGGTTTTGCCAGTTTCTTTACTGATGTCCGTGAAGCCTGTGAGATTCAAGGCATTCCGGCCGATACCATCATCGCCGAAATGGGTCCGGGACAGTTTGAGATCAACCTCAACCATATCGACAATCCGCTGATGGCCGCCGATCAGGCAGTGATGTTCAAACGACTGGTGAAAGGGGTTTCGCGGCGTCACGGTTATGCCGCAACGTTCATGGCCAAGCCATATGCCGACCAAAGCGGCAACGGTTTTCATGTTCACTTTAGTCTGCTGGACGAAGAGGGGAACAACGTCTTCGATGACGGTACCGAAGAGGGTAGTAAGCTGCTCAAACGCGCCGTAGCCGGACTGATGCAGAGCATGGCCGACAGCATGTTGTGCTTCGCACCGCATCTGAACTCTTACCGCCGCTTTATGCCGGGCGCTCACGCCCCAACCTTTGCCAGCTGGGGTTACGAGAACCGTACCGTGGCCATCCGAATTCCCGAAAGCCCCAACGTTGCTCGTCGGATCGAACACCGGGTCTCAGGCGCCGACGCCAACCCCTATTTGGTGCTGGCATCGGTGTTGGCGGGTGCGCTGTACGGTATCGAGAATAAACTGATGCCGACCCCGCCGGTGGTGGGTGATGCCTATGCTGAGATGAACGATGAGATGTTGCTGCCCAATCAATGGACCTCAGCGATGGACAGCTTCGAGCAGAGCGATGTATTACGTGAGTATCTGGGAGAAGAGTTTATCCGCGTGTTCTTGGCAGCCAAGCGACAGGAGCAGCAACTGCTAAGTCGTCGCATCACCGACATCGAATACGAAGCCTATCTGGGGCTACTGTAAGCGGTAGGAGTACTTAACATGAAGATCGGAATTTTAGCCACCGGCATTACCCCTGATGAGTTGCGCGGTGAATTTGGCAGCTACGCCGATATGTTTATGCGGCTGTTTGACGCGGCTGGCTGTGCGTTTCAGTATCAAACCTACGATGTCCGCGATAATCAATTCCCGGCCTCGCTCGGCGACTGCGATGGCTGGGTTATTACCGGCTCCAAGTTGAATGTTTACCAGAACTTGCCGTGGATGGTTCGGTTGAAACAGCTAATCTTGGATATACATCGCACGGGCAGGCCGCTGGTGGGGATCTGCTTCGGTCATCAGATCGTCGCCGAAGCGTTTGGCGGCCGGGTCGACAAAAATCCTGCCGGATGGGGAGTGGGATTGCACCGCTATGCCATGGTCGACAAGCAGTCGTTGATGAAGGCCGATGACTTCACCATCAACGCGATGCATCAGGACCAGGTGCTCGATAAGCCGGTCAATGCCAAGGTGGTCGCCAGCTCAGAATTCTGCCCATACGCCGCGCTCAGTTATGACGAGCAGATCCTGACGTTGCAAGCGCATCCTGAGTTCTCGGTTGAGTTCGAAGACGTTCTGGTCCGTTCGCGTAAGGGCAGTGTTATCCCTGATAGCAGTGCCGACGCAGGGTTGGAGACGCTCAAAGCCCCTGGAGTCGGCACCGACTCGCTCGATGTGGCTCGCTGGATGGCGGCATTTCTACAACAACACGCGCTCGAAAACTTGACTGGTAGAGCCTCCTAAGCCGCCATATTGAGCCAACGACAATCTTCCCCTCCTGCCATGCGTAGTCGAAGCCAGGGCAGCAAATAGCAGCCATGCGGTGAGAGGGGGGATCTGATGGGAGGATTAAACGGCAGTGTTGCCGCGGATAGGGCAATTGTCCCGCGCAGCGAGTCGGCGTTATAATTGGTTGATTAACAACCAGCGGAGCGCGTGTCGTGGCTGTTGAATTTAATCCCTCAAATAGTTTTTCGATCAACCGCAATCTCACCACTGCCAGTGAGCAGATCAGCAACGGACGACGCATCAACGCTGCCAGCGACGATGTAGCCGGCGTCGGCATCGCGGTGAACATCAACACTCAGATCCGCAGTCAAGATAGCGCTATCACCAACGCCATTAGTGGCGTTTCGCTGGTTCAGACTGCGCAAGCCGGATTAAGCCAAGTAGGTGACGGCTTACAACAGCTGCGCCAACTCAGCCTGCAAGCCAGCAACGGTATCTTGTCCGGTTCCGACCGCTCAGCGTTGCAGACTCAGGCGGACCAGCTCTTATTGGGGATTCAGGAATTGTTAACCAATACCCGTTTCAACGGCTTGCAACCGCTCTCGCAACAGGGCACTACCGAACTTCAGATTGGCGCTTCATCGGCTGATCGGTTCTCCATCCCCAGCCGCGACATAGCAGGTGCTCTCGAGGCATTGGGACTCAATGGTATCGATCTGACCGATCCAAATAGTTTTGGCACTACCCTAGAAGCGCTCGATCAATCGCTAGAGTTGGTCACGACGACTGCGGCAGAATTTGGCGCCAGTGAAAACCGTTTAAGCAGCAGTATCGGCAACCTGGAACAGAGCAACCAAAACCAGGCGGGCAGTGTCTCGCGAATAGAAGACGCCGATATCGCTAAATCAATCAGCGAGTTGATTCGTAATCAGCTATTGGAACGCACCCAGATCGCCCTGCAAGCGCAAGCCAACTCACAACGCGGCCAGGTGCTGAGCCTGTTAAATATTTAGCCGGCTAGTTACGCCAATTCAACCTGGAGCTGTTCGCCGGCAAATTCGATCAGGTCGCCGGCCATGATCTTCTTCCGTTTCTGAGTCTCAACCTCGCCATTTAGGCGGACCAGCCCCGCAGCGATCACCGACTTGGCCTCACCGCCGCTGCTGACCAAACTTTCGAACTTGAGGATCTTATACAGCTCGACCGGTTGTTGGTTGATTTTAATGTTTCGCATGGATAGAAGCTCCGGGGCTGGTAAGCGGGTTAAAAGGCTTTGACTTCATCGCTGGTCAAATATCGCCAATCGCCTAGTGCGATATCTAAGCGAAGCTGACCAATCTGTTGCCGATGCAGCGCCGTGACGCGATTACCCACCGCGGCAAACATCCGTTTAACCTGATGATATCTGCCTTCGGTGATCGTCAATAGCACCTGTTTGGGGTTGATGACGGCTATCTGCGCCGGCAAGGTCAACGCTGCTTCACCCTGCAAACCAACGCCCTGGGCAAACTGAGCGATCATTGTCTCGCTGATCGGATCGCGCAGGCTCACTCGGTACACTTTTTCGCAGCGTTGTTGCGGGGTGATAATATTGTACGACCAGCGGCCATCGTCGGTGACCAACACCAAACCGGTGGTGTCCGCATCCAGCCGTCCGGCGATATGCAGATCATCGGCGTTATCGAGACCGATACCGCTTAATACTGATGGGTACGCCTCGTCGATATTTGAGCAAACCGTATCGAGCGGTTTGTGTATCATCAGGTAGCGCGACGGGCGTGGCTGGAGCCGTTGTCCATCGAGGGTGATAGCGTTGTTCTCATGCACCTGGATGGACGCATCGGTGACCGGCTCGCCATTGACGATCACCGCCCCCGCTTCAATCGATGCCCGCGCTTCGGCTCGAGCCAATGCGGTGCTTTTACAGATGAACTTATCTAGACGCATAGTAGGCAACAGGGTGGGGCATAGTTCAGGCAACAGTTCGGATAACTGTTCAGGCAACAGCTCAGACAACAGTTCGGCTAACGGTGCGGCTAACAGTACAGAGCGGTATTATCGTCATCCACCCGTCAGGCGCAAGCTTAGCCGCGCTGTTTAGTGGATCATTAAGGCGGCAGAGCCGCAGGCATAAATCGCTATATCATCAATCACCGGGAGCGCAATATCGCCATCTCCAAGTATCCGTCGAAACTGACGTTGCCGCAGGTCAATCCCGGCGTAACGACCGTGCTGCAATACCTGATCGGCAAGTTTCCGGCCATTGAGCCCAAGGTTTGGCAGCAACGCGCGCTCGACGGAAAACTGCATTGGCACGATGGCAGCCTGATTAGCGCCGAGTCTGCCTACCAACCGCAACAGCGGATCTACTATTACCGTGAGGTTGAGCGCGAACCGGTGATCCCTTTTGCCGAGACCATCCTGTATCAGGACGAACATATACTGGTGGCCGATAAACCGCATTTTCTGCCGGTCACCCCGGCCGGAAACTATATCAACGAATGCCTGCAAAACCGGCTGCGCCAAAAAACCGGTATCGATCACCTGCAAGCCCTGCATCGGTTAGATCGCGTCACCGCCGGCCTAGTGTTGTTTTCGACCAACCCCGACAGCCTGCACCTGTACCATGATCTATTTGCCAATCGGCAGATGCATAAATCCTATCAAGCGATCGCCACGGTTGACCCTAAGCAGCGACTAAGCGGTCAGCAGTGGCAGGTCAAAAACCGCTTGCAGGCCTCGCAGCCGCGCTTTCTGATGCGGGTGGTAGACGGCGAAGCCAACAGCCACTCGCTAATTCGCTGTCTACGCCAGGCCGGTGATAAGGCGCTGTTTGAATTGGAGCCGGTTAGTGGTAAAACCCACCAACTACGCGTGCATATGCAAACCCTCGGCTGGCCGATACTGAACGATCGCTATTATCCAACGCTGCAGCCAAAAACGGCCGATGATTACGCTCGGCCGTTGCAACTGCTTGCCAAGTCGCTGCATTTTAATGATCCGCTGACCGGAGCGACCCGAAGCTTTAGCTGCGATGGCGAAATGACGATTGATTAGAGGAGTAAAGGAGAGAAGGGCGCTCGTTAATTGAATGCTGATGCACAGTTTAGCTCTGGCTGAGCTTTTGTATTTTGAGCCAAAAATCCTGTTGGCACTGATTGACGAATGTTTTCCTCAGCGGAGTGATCGTTGCGGTGTGTGGTCCGAGGATTTCATAGCTAATCCAACACTCCGCACAGGCTGTAGCTGCTTGTGGCTGTTGGTCAAACTCGACGCAGTGTTTCAACCTAACGCCGTTAGAGAAAGAGAGGATTGATTCCAAACTTGCTACAGCCATACCCTGATCGTTGTAAGAATTATCGGTCTCAACTTTATTGACGACCTGTAGCGCTTTACTAGGGGTATTAATCGCCTCTATATAGGTGAACAGATGATCCATGGGATGCGGCTCGATAATCGCTAAAAAATCTATGTTGAAGGGGCTGATCCAAATAACGCATTAACCGCTCGCTGGTCTTCTTCAAGCGACGCGTTGAGTTGCTGTAGAGTCTGCTTGAAATTATCTTTTTCGTTGCCAAATGAAACGGCCCCAGCCAGCATCGAGTCAAGCACGGTAACCATGGCCGGGTACTTAAGCGAAGACTGCGTTGCAGGACCAAAGTAGCCATCCCATAAGTCCTCGTACTTACCCTTGTTTAGCTTCGTGGTCGAGTACCACTCATCAAAAACATTGTACCAATACTGCTGAATGTGCGGCCATGATTCATCGCTTTTATGAATGACAAAATCCTTCAGGTATACGCGTTCTGAGATTCGCATTCTTGTTGTCAGATAACGCTCTCGAAGATTTAAAAACAGCTGGCTCCTCTGACTTTCATCGTTCCACTGTTGAGCTTTCTTGGTCAACTCAAAATTCTTTAAGGCTGCAATCAGTGCAATAGACGCGGCGATAAAAGAACTACACGCACCCAACAGCCAAATCCATTCCTTTACTTCCACGGCAACTTCTCCTTGCTCAGTAGCGATACCCGCGCAAAAAAAAGAACGGATATTGATTAGTTCGTTAAGTATTTTTAGGCAGGTAGGGTGAGATGTTTTTCAGCGCATTGGCGACGTACTGATCTTTTTCACCCACCGGGGCAACGTAGTGAAGCGCCGAGCTGGCAGCCTCGATCCCTTCGCTGCGGGCAATGACCCACGCGGCCAAATAAGCCGAGGAGAGGCAACCACCTGCTGTCGCAATGTTTTGCATGGCGAAGAAAGGCTGGTTTAGCACCTCGATTCCCGCCTCTTGCACCCACGGCTTGGTGGTCAGGTCGGTACACGCGGGCACGTTATCGAGCAGACCGAGCTTGGCCAGAATCAACGTCCCCGAGCACTGCGCGGCGATGAGCTGGCGGCTCGGATCTAACGCCAGTCGCCCCATCAGTTCATCGCTAGCAACCACCTCGCGTGTTTGCATGCCACTGCCAACAATGATCGCATCGGCCGTAGCGGTCTCTTCCAGTGACGACTGCGCTTCAACGACTACGCCGTTCATCGACGTAACGGTTGGCTCGGGGCAGCAGAGTGTCACCCGCCAATCGGGCTTTTTGATTTGGTTGAGAATGGCTAACGCTATAAACGAATCGAGTTCATTGAAGCCTTGGAAGGTGAGAATAGCGATATGCATACGGCCTTGACCCTGTATGTGATGGAGAGACTTAACGCGTCAACGATGGCTGTAACACGTCCAGCTTGGCGGGTATAGCGCTAGCCGACCGTGGCTTAGCAACTCAAGAGGCAAGTGTAGACGTTGTTTGTCGGGGGGAATGTTCAGGCCAACGTTTTTGTCGGCTAGTTATCAAGGCCTATTAACGTTATGGCGAGTGTGCCACCGTTTAACACCGATTGCTGTCTTGATTGGTTTTGAATACTACAGCCGATGCTTGATATAGGATCGCTTGGATTTGATTTTTCCGTTTTCAAAAGTAAATAGATCGCAACCATCAATTTCAATCCTAGTGCCATCCTTTCTTGTGCCGGTGAAGGTCCACTCGGAGCATCCGTGATCGCCTTGGACGAAATGCAAGGCTCCTTCGAAACGCACATCGGGTATCTCGATCCAGACATCGATGAATCGCTGACGTACCGAATCGAAGCCCGAAAAGCGCGTTCCGTATTGCTCCGAACCACCACCCGTTTCGAACATACAATCCTTTGTCATGTAACTCATGATTCTGTCTATATCATGAGCATTCCATGCGTCGCTATAATTCTCCAAATCTTTGATATTCATCATTCACCAAAAAACTTTTCATAAAGTCGCAGTTGGAAGTCCAGGTCAGCTTGCTGACCGAAGTTGAACGCCTGTTATATGTGATCATTGCCATTAACTCTTACATTAAGCCACACGCTTTCCCACCGACTAATTTTTTCTTTTGGATCTAGTAGTTTAGGCGATACCCCCACTGGGGTTTTAAGGCGCTCTGACTCTGAAAGTAGCGTCGCGTTGAGCGCGCCTTTGAGGCCTGCTGGGAATTGATAAACCACAGATACAAGTGAATTACAGCCAGAACAGCTTAAAAAAGATGCCTGGTCAGAACCGTGCTTGTTGATTGTTAATGGGGCTAAAGATTCGATAAAAAGGCAGCCATCGGGGTGCGATAAATATGATGCATTGCGCTTCATGCAGAAATCACAGTCACATTTTCTAGGACTATAGTTTTCCAACTCCTTGGGAAGAGCTATAGCGAAGGTGATTTTTCCACAACGACATTTCCCTTTGCTTTCAAGTCTCACTCAAAACTCTCCGTAACCTATAACGCCGCGTTAACGGGCTGGAGCCACGCAGTGGTGGAAGTACAGGCCAGTTTGCTGGCCGAAGTTGAGTGCCTTGTTAGGCACTTGTTGGTGGCAAGTAATTAAGCATAAAATTCAATAAGTTGTACAAGCCGAGAGCAAAAAAAACAAACATAGCAAGGTAGCTGATATCTAATAAAAACTCGACGAATCCTTGGTTTGTGTCAATCCAAAATATATCAGGAGTTTCACCCCATGCCAATTTCACCCATTTGGCTGAAAGGTAATAATAAATAACTCCAAAAGTGATTGCTGCAGATAAGAATTGCCAGCCTAAGTAAACTTGATCGGTTAAAACTTCTGCTATTGATATTAATTCTGGTTTCGAATTTTCGGCGTCACCATGGTTAATTGATGAAATATTAATAATATCTTTTAAAAATATTATTGGTAGAACTAAAGCTGCGGTTGAGAGACTTGTTATTAGACCGACTCCCTTTTGGTACCGGTCATTCACATCAATCATATATTGTTTAGGTTGACTACACATAGCTTCTCCCTGTGCCTAACGCCTGATAACGGGCCGGAAAACTGCGTAGCAGTTTGGAGTTCCGAGCCAGCTTGCTGGCGGCAGTTGAT
>JBALWS010000141.1:0-11240 GCA_036960405.1 Halopseudomonas sp.
CTGTCGCAGCTTCTTGACCCGTTCGGGCTCAGCCTTCATCAACTGCAACGCAGCCAGCGATGGCGCGGCAACCTGCGCCGGAATACCTACGCTGTAAAGAAATCCTGGAGCCAGAAACTTGAGGTGTTCGACCAACGCCAACTCTCCGGCGATATAACCACCGCAGCCGGCCAAGCTCTTGCTCAGGGTCCCCATCCAGATGTCGACATCGGAACCTTTAAGACCAAAATGCTCGCGAATGCCCTGACCAGTCTCCCCCATCACCCCGTATGAGTGCGCCTCATCGACCATCAAGAAGGCTTTATAACGTTGTTTGAGCTCTACTATTCGCGGCAGGTCAGGGTAATCGCCATCCATGCTGTAGAGCCCTTCGACCACGATCAGCACCCGCTCAAACTGATGCCGCACCTGCTCTAGCGTTTGCTCCAGCTCGTCGAGGTTGTTGTGCGAGAATGCCAACCGCTTGGCTCCCGACAACTGCGAACCCACTAGCGAGCTATTGTGAATCAGCTCATCGTGCAGAATAAGATCCTTGGGACCAAACAAGTGACCGATGGTCGAGACGTTGGTGGCATGGCCGCTGACGAACACCACCGCATCGTCAACATCGTAAGCCTCGGCCAGGGCGGTCTCCAACTCGCGGTGAATCGGTCGCTCTCCAGCAACCGGTCGGCTTGCCGAGACCGAGGTGCCATAACGATCCACAGCATCTTTGGCTGCTTGGTTAACAGCAGGATGCCCGGATAGGTCCAGATAGTTGTAACTGGCATAGTTGATACACTCGCGGCCATCGATCTGACTGGTCGCACCGGCAACCCCCTGATGGACCCGAAAAAACGGATTACCGACCCCGAACTGCTCGGCGCCACGGTGCATGATCTGCACCTGTTGGTAGCCCGCCAACTGGTCAAACCGACAAAACTTCTCCGGTATCGCACGGCCCTGTTTGAGTGGTTTCACTGCGCCATTGGCCGAATCGTCGACCCGCTTCATCTTGCGCTCTAGCGCTTGCTGAATCAGCTTTTGTTTAAGCTGGCCGCTGAGGCTGTTTGCCGCCATATCAGTGAATCATCCGGTTATTTTGGCTATCGCTTTGCAACTGATCAGACAGCGCTTCGAGTTGCTTTCTACCCTCGTCATCGACACCGTGTTGTTTGATCACCTGCTGCAGCTGGTCGGGCGCAGCGGCTTGCTCCCCCTCATCACCCTTTAATTGGCCGATCAGATAATCGGCCAGCTTGACCAAGGTCGGTGCTTCGCTTAGTACCATGACCGGGATATTCACCCCAAATCTGGCCTCGATAGCGACCATCAACTCGACTCCCATCAACGAATCGAGACCGATATCATAGACCGACCGGTTCAGATCGATCTTATCGGCGGGGATCAACAAAATGCGGCTCAACTCATGCGCCAGCATCTCAGAAACGGTTTCACTGAGCTCGGCATCGGACAGTTCAGCCAACATCTGTTCGATATCCAGCAGACTGTCATCGCCACTATCCGCCTCATCGGCAGCCAGCGCAATCTCGCGGAACTTAGGGCTATCAGCCGTTGGCAGGAAACGCTGCAACGCCGACCACTCCAGCTCCATCACCCCAAGCGTCGTACTGTTGGCGAGAATCATCTGTTCGAGCGCATCGAGCGCCACAGCCGAGCTCAGCGCATCACCACCCATACGCCCCTGCAATGCCTCTTTAATCTTCTCGTTCCGCGCCAGGAAGCCTACATCGTCGATCGCGCCCCAACGTGCGCAGGTAACGCTCAAGCCTAGCAGCCTGCGGTGCGCAGCCAGCGCTTCGAGCCAATGGTTGGCCGCCACATAGCTACTCTGACCCGGATTACCCAGCAGCGTTGTCGCCGATGAGAACAGCACAAACAACTCCAGTTCATCATCACGGGTCAGCTCGTGCAGGTGCTGCGCACCCAAAATTTTCGGCGCCAATACCCGCTCGATCTGCTCGCTAGATTGATTGCGCACTAAGCTGTCATCGATAACCGTGGCAGCATGCACGACCCCTTTTAAAGGCCCTAGCTGCTGTCGGCACTCGAGTAACAGTTGCTGCAGCGCATTCTTATCGGTGACATCGCAAGCAGCGGCATGCACCTTAACACCAGCGCGTTGCAAGGCCTCAACACCCGCCTGAGCCTCTGCCGAAACCGGGCCACTACGACTAATCAAAATCAACTGCCGGGCACCCTTGTCGGCCAACCACTGTGCAGTTCGCAAGCCAAAACCACCCAAGCCACCGGTCACCAGATAGCTCGCATCGGCATCCAACTGCAATGCCGCTCGCTCGCTCGGGGCTGTTACCGCCACGGTGTTGCGGATACCCTGTTCGTAGGTCACCACCACCTTGCCGATCTGCTTGGCCTGCTGCATATAGCGGAACGATTCTTCGATATGGTTAGCGTCGAAGCGAGTATAGGGCAGCGGATGTAGCACGCCCTGATTGAACAGTTCCATCATCTCGGTAAACAGGCGTCGAGTTAGCTCAGGACACTCCTGCATTACCTGATCGGAATCGATGCCGAAGTAGCTGATGTTATTACGGAAAGGCCGCAAGCCGATGTGGGTATTCTCGTAGAAGTCACGCTTACCCAGCTCGAGGAAGCGTCCCATTGGCTTGAGCACCTGCAGATTCCGATTGATCGCCTCACCCGCCAACGAGTTCAAGACCACATCAACGCCTCGACCATCGCCAGATTCTGCCAGGATCTCCTCAGCAAAACTCAGCGCGCGAGAGTCATAAATATGCTCAACGCCCATCAACCTCAAAAAATCACGCTTCTCTTCGGAACCGGCGGTGGCATAAACTTCCGCTCCCAGCCACTGCGCCACTTGAATCGCGGCGATACCGACACCACCCGCCGCACCATGGATCAATACTTTTTCGCCTGGCTGGAGCCGAGCCAGATAATGCAGTGCGTAATAGACAGTGAAGAAGGTACAGGGGATCGTCGCTGCCGCTTCGAAACCGATCTGTGCTGGAATGGCCGTCACCGCATTGGTGCGGGTCAGCACTTTGCTGCTAAAGCTGGCCGGGCCAAAACCGACTACCGAATCACCCACCTTGAATTCGCTGATCGAAGAACCGATCCGGGTGACGGTACCGGCAAACTCGAGTCCCAACGTCGGACCGGCAAAGCCATTCTCGATCGCCTCGTCGGACAGCAGTCCTAGGGTATACATCACATCGCGGAAATTAAGCCCGGTGGCACGCACCTCGACTTCGATCTCGTCATCGCTAGGTGCCAAGCAAGGGGCATGTTCCCAACGCAGGTTGCGTAGCTGCCCTGGCAACGCGAAACCGAGCCGCACGGTAGACTCTTCGACCGATAGCCGACCTTCAACTACAGACTGAGGCGCAGCTTCGACCCGCAATCTAGGCGCATAGCGCGCACCATCGGCGGCAATAACCAGTTCGTTCTCTTCACCCGGCGCCAGCAGTTCCTCGACTAACGACGGGATCAGCTTCTCACCAGTCAACGTTGCAGGCAGGTCCAACAACCTGACGGTCAAACTACTGGCTTCGTTCATCAATGTGCGACCAAAGCCCCACAGCACCGCATCGGCTGGCACTGCGCCAGCTAAGCCCGATTGGCTGACCAATGATGACTGATCGTGACTCAAGGTCTCCGCCACGCCTGCCGTCAACAACCAATAGTCGGGTGCAATCGCTAATTTCTCACAACTGTTGAACAGCGCCGTCGCCATCGCACAGCGACGCGTTTGGCTCGCAAGGCAATCAGACTCACCAATATCAGCCAGGTGCAGCAGGTGAGAATAGCCGTTTTGCTGTAGTAGTGATTCGAGCGCTGAGGGATCGGGAGAAGTCACAATATCGACCCCTTGGCCGACAGCGGTCAACGCCGATTCCAATTGATCTGCCAAGGTTTGCGAAGCGCTGGTATCACTACTGATCAGCAGCCAACGTTGTGCAGCGAGACTCTGCTCGACAACGTCCTCAACCGCCAACGAAGGGGCTCTTGCTGTCAGCAGGTAACTACCCACTTCGTCGTTGCGGCCCAAATTGTGAACCTGCGAATCTACCAGCCCTTGCTCTTGCAACAAACCAAGCCATTGCACGGCAGTGGCTGGTGGGGATACGTAATTCTCCTCCGCCTCATCGCTCCACCACTGCGGCTCAACGCCCAATACCAGATCCATCCAAGCCGCACGATGCTGGCCAACAAAGATCAGCGTGGCATCCGGAGCAAGTTGATCGTTCAGCTGCATCAATAACTGCCGCCCCTGAGTTAACGAGCAACCATTGAGGTTAACCAACACTAGATGCTGCTTGTTATCACTCTGTTGCTGTAACGGCTGAACGCTCAGCAGCGGAAAGCGGTGCTGCAGCTGAGCGGCCTGTTCGAGCAGTGTCGATGACTCGGCGGCAAAACTGAGATCGCATAAACGGTTGTCGATCAGACCACTGAGCTGCTCAGCCAACCAAGGACTTGTGACACCCGTTTCCAATACTTTAAGTCGCTGCCCTGGTGCCAATTGCTGAACGTGGCTATCGATTAACTCGCTAAGCGCCAGCGCCAATACCTGGGCACCATCATCGCCGTGTATCCGGGTGATAAGGGCGACGTATAGCTCAGGGCCGACCCCCAGCACATCGGTATCGGACTGGCCTCGAACAATGGCCTCCAGATGATAGCCGGCCCGCCCCGCCGGCAGTATCAGTGAAAAGTACTCGGGGTAGTCACGCGCCAACATATTCCAGATCAAGTCTGCGGTAATCGCCTCGTCATCCGCCGCCAACTGCCAACCCAGCTCGTCCGCTAGCAACACCCCTTGCGCCTCGCCCTGCTGCAGCAAGTGATTCAGAAGTTGTGTTACGGCGGGAGTCTGCTCGGCCAACTGTTCAACGTCAGCGCGAGGCAGCCGTCCAGACTCGTCGGCCAGACTGCTCAACGTGGTGCGAACCACCGCCGCCTCAAAGCTGTCCAACAACGGCTCGACCTCTTCTGCATAACGGTCAGCTGTGGTCTCGGAGTGCCAGCGCTGACCGATCTGCGCCAACGCCTGTGTTAGCAACGCTGAGTCGATACTGACCGACTCAGCTCTGCGCCCGCGAGGCACTGGGGTCAGGTGGTAATCGAGATAACTCAAATGATGGGCATGATTCTTCTGCAAGCGAATCGCTTTAAAACGCACTTGCTCGATCCGGGCGACACATTCACCCTCGGCATCGTACAGAGCAAACTCGGCGGTAATAGAGTGCGGCGCCCGACGCAGAATCCGTGCTTGGGCATAACGAGGCAGCTTTGCCCCGTTGCGCAGGTTAATCCGCTCCATTCGAGTCGGTATATAGGCCAACCCTTGATGCTGGCTGAGTGCCTCTTTCAACAATGGGAACGCTAGCTGGAAGGCGCAATCGAGCAGGGCCGGGTGCAGGTAGAAATCGGCAATATCGTTGGCCAACAGTTCCTCAGCATCAAACTCACCCAGAGCAACATCGCCATCGACCCAGCCATGGCTGATAGTGGAGAACGCCGGGCCGTAGTTCAGACCGATACTACGAGTCATGGCACTATGCTGTTCGCGGGTAAAATCGGGCGTCCGAGTCGGAATCGCATCCAGGCTTGATCGCAAAGCCAAACCGGTAGGCTGCTGCATGATGCGAGCGCGAATGTGTTCTGCCCATTGATCGGAGGTTGAATGGTTACGACTGCTGATTGTCAGGCGCCCGTCTTCAGCCTTGATCGCCACCCTAACAACCTTGCTCTGCTGCTCGGTCAACAGCAGCGGCGCCTGGATCTCCAGCGCCTCGATCTCAGTCACACCCTGCTCGGACTGCCACTCATTCGCCGCCGCCAGTACCAACTCGGCAAAACCGGCACCGGGGAATACGATTCCATCACCGACACGATGATCCGCTAGCCATGGGTACCGAGCGGTATCGAGCAGGCCCTCCCAAGTTAACGGGTGTTGCGGTAAACGATAGCCCAGCAGCGGATGGACAAACTGTCGCGCCAGAAAGCCATAAGATTCGCTGCTGACCGGCAATTCCAAGGCTTGACGCTGCCAAGGGTAACCGGGTAGTGACACAAACTGACCGGTTACCGGGAACCACTGGCTCAAATCAGTGGCCGCACCGGCTAGCCAAGTCGACATAACTGTATTCAACAGCAGCTGCTGATCATCTTGGTTGCGGGCTAGTGTCGTTAACACGACGCCCTCATGACCGGCGTCGCGTAGTGAGTCATTCAGGTAGCTGCGCAGTACCGGATGCCCGCCGACCTCGATAAAGACGTTGTAACGTTGATCCAACAACCCCTCAACCGCACTCTGAAACAGCACCGGCTTGCGAATGTTATGCCACCAGTACTCGCCATCCAAGGTGCTTCCTTCCAACGCGGCACCGGTGACAGTGGAGATAAAAGGGATCGCGGCCGACTGAGGCTGCAGGTCGGCAAGGTCGTCTCTAAGGCCTGCTTCGATACTGTCCATGGTCGGACTATGGAAGGCATAGTCCAGATCCAATCGCTTAAAGAACACCTTACGTTGTTCCAGCTCGGCTTCAATCAATGTGAGTTGCTCGGGGTCACCCGCTAAGGTGGTACCGCGAGAGCTGTTGATACCCGCCAAACTCAATCCGTCAAAACGTGGCTCGTCGAGCAAAGACTGCATCGCCTCGCCCCCCAGCCCGGCAGCTGTCATCTCACCCAACCCTTGGGTCAGTCCTTGATGACGGCTGCGGTGATAGATCACCTTGACCGCATCTTCCAGACTCAATGCGCCGCAAGCCCAGGCAGCAGCCACCTCACCGACACTGTGCCCGGTGACAGCGGTAGGCATAACACCTTGCCCTCGCAGCAGCTCGGTAACACCCACCTGAATCGCAAATAGCGCAGGTTGGGCAATTTCGGTCAAAACAAAACGTTCGCTACCGTTATTACCCTGTAACTCATCGATCAGGGAAAAATCGGCTAACGATTGGAAATAACCATCGACGGCTTCAACCGCGGTGCGAAATACCTCCGACGACCCCAGCAAACGTTTGCCCATGGTTTCCCACTGGCAGCCATTACCCGAGTAGACAAAAACCGGTCCGATAGCCTCGATTAAGCGTTGACCACTAACAATATCTACGACGCTATTATTGGCGGAAGCTTGTTCAAGCTCGACGAAGTCGACTAATTTCTGCCGAGCCTGATCCGCACTGCTTGCCAATAACACCGCACCGCAACGATGCTGTTCACGGCGATAGCGAGCGCTGTAGGCGATATCGTACAAAGACGGTTCTGGGTTCTGCTCTAATTGGACTGCCAAATCGGCAGCCGCCGCCTTCAATGCATCCTCATCGGCACCGGATATAAACAACGGTACCAAACCACTGTCCTGCTGCTCAGGACGCTGGTGGGGCGCATCCTCGTGGCTTTGTAAAATCACATGGGCGTTAGCACCACCAAAACCAAACGAGTTAACCCCGACGGTCAAAACGCCTTCTTTCTTTAACGGATAAGCCTCGGTTACCACCCGAATATTCCAATCATCAAACAGAATTTTTGGGTTAGGGTTCTTCATGCTGATAGTGGCGGGGACGCAACGATTTTGCAGGCTGCATAGCGCCTTCGACAATCCAGCGACACCGGAAGCCGCTTCAAGGTGACCAAGATTACTTTTAACCGAGCCTATCGGCAGCGGAGTCTGACGCGGCTGGCCCAAGGCTTCGCCAATAGCCCGCGATTCAATCGGATCACCGACCGACGTACCGGTTCCGTGAGCTTCCAGATAGTCGATCTGATCGGGCGAAATACCCGCTTGCTGGTAAACACGGGTCAGCAATTCACTCTGGATGACCGGGTTCGGGATCGTTAACCCCGCCTTACTGCCGTCTGTATTGATAGCTGAACCGGCAACCACCGCCAAGATGGGGTCGCCGTCGGCAACCGCCTGATCGTAATCCTTTAATAGAAAAACACCGCCGCCTTCCGAGCGAACGTAACCATCACCAGCTTCATCAAACACCTGGCAACGGCCTGCCTCAGACAGCATGGTCGCCTTAGAAAAAGTAATAAAACCATACGGGTGCAGATGAAGACTGACCCCTCCGGTAATCGCCTGGGTAATTTCTCCGCTACGAATCGATTGACACGCCTGATGAAACGCCACCAATGAGGAGGAGCAGGCGGTATCCATTGCGATACTCGGACCATGCAGGTCAAACACATAGGAGATTCGGTTGGCCGCGATGCTCAATGCATTACCGGTACCGCTGGAGGCCGCCACCGTGGCCAGGTCATCGGCGATTCGATAAGCATTATCGGTGCTCGAAATACCGATAAACACCCCGCAATCACTGCCACGCAATGACGAGGGAGCGGCACCGGCATTTTCCATCGCTTCCCAGGTCAACTCCAGCAACATCCGTTGCTGCGGATCCATCGCCGAGGCTTCACGCGGCGAGATGCCAAAAAAGTTCGCATCAAAACCCGAGATATCACCCACGCTACCCGCAGCGAAGGTGTGACTGGTTCCAGGATGACCCTTATTGGGGTGAAGATAAGCCGCTTTAGACCAACGCGCATCGTCAACTTCTGTTACCAAATCTTTTTGAGCCAGCAAGTCTTCCCAGAATGTCGCCTGAGTCGTTCCAGGTAGCCGGAAAGCCGTGCCAATGATCGCGATACGTTTGTTCATCTACGGAGAGTCAGCCTATAAAACAAAAGGTCGTGATTATACCAAACTGGATCGAAAATGACGCCCCCATTGTACAAATGAGAGGCTCGGTATCAACCACCACTAGAGGATCAATAACTTAGCTTGCTATCAGAATAGAAAACACGACAAAAATCAGACTAGCGGAAAGATTTAGAGCAAAAAAAACCTGATAAGCCAAAAACTTATCAGGTTCCTTATAATTGGTCGGAATAACAGGATTCGAACCTGTGACCCCTTCGCCCCCAGCGAAGTGCGCTACCAAACTGCGCTATATTCCGAAATTTTGAAGAGCTAAATGGTCGGGACAGCAGGATTTGAACCTGCGACCCCTTCGCCCCCAGCGAAGTGCGCTACCAAACTGCGCTATGCCCCGATATTAAGCAATTCTGGCCGCCTCTCGACAGCGAGGCGAATACTACCGTAACCGTTTTAACAGGGGAAGCACGAGGATCGATTTTTAACGATCAGCTCGCTTTCAATTCAACCAAGATGGATTCAAGCTCACTAATGGTCTGTCGGATCAGCTGTTGATAGCGCTGGTTATCACCCTGCGCTTGACCACCCTGCAACCACTGCCTTGCACCGGCGATAGTAAAACCCTGCTCGTACAACAAGCCACACAACTGACGAACCAACAACACATCCTGTCGCTGGTAGTAACGTCGATTGCCGCGACGCTTAACCGGTTGCAGTTGCTCGAACTCTTGCTCCCAGTAGCGCAATACATGGGGCTTGACCCCACACAAAGACGCCACCTCACCAATGGTGAAGTAGCGCTTATCAGGAATAACAGCTAAAGACTCACTCGCCGGCTGGAGCGACATAGGTCTCCACTTTCTCTTTTAACTTCTGCCCTGGACGAAACGTCACCACGCGCCGTGCGGAGATCGGCACCTCTTCACCCGTCTTAGGGTTCCGACCAGGGCGTTCACGCTTGTCGCGCAGATCAAAGTTGCCAAAACCCGACAGCTTGACCTGCTCATTCTCCGACAGGCAGCCCCTGATTTCGTCAAAAAAAGACTCCACCATATCCTTGGCTTCGCGTTTATTGAGGCCGATCTCGTCAAACAACCGTTCGGCCATCTCAGCTTTTGTCAAAGATCCCATAGCTACACCCTTATCCGGTTACACTAGCGGCAACATCAACCTCTTAGTGTCGCACCTAGCTGTTGCTGAGCCGCGTTGACCACCGCATCAAACAACTGGTTAACTTGTTCGTCCTTAAGCGTGTGCGATGGATGCTGCCAGGTCAAGTTGATAGCCAAACTTTTTTTACCGTTTTCAACACCTTCGCCGTCATAAACGTCAAAAAGGGTGGCTTTTTTAAGCCATTCACCGGCCTGCTTTCGCGCCAAACTCAGCACATCCGCCACAGCCACCTGCTGATCAACCACCAACGCCACATCCCGACTGGTTTCAGGGAACTTGGACAATTCGGAAAATTGCGGCAGGTTATTGCGCTCTACCGCCGCCAACGTCAGCTCAAACAGGAACACCGGACCATCGAGACCAAACTCTTTGATCAAACCGGGGTGCAGCGCGCCTAAATACCCCACCAACTCACCATCACGCTGAATCACCGCACACTGACCAGGGTGCAACGCTTCGTGCTGAGCCGCTTCGAATACAAAAGCATCGGACTGACCATTAACCGCCAGCAGCGCTTCTAAGTCGGCTTTGACATCAAAGAAATCCACCGAGCGCTTGTCACTGCTCCAGCCTTGCGGCTGACAACTGCCGTAAACCGCGCCAGCCAAGACATTATCCTGCACCAAGCCACCACTTGAAGGCACGAACCGCTGGCCGGTTTCGAACAACCAGACTCGGTCTTGCTGACGATGCTGATTATGCTGCATCGCCTTAATCAGCCCAGGCCACAGCGTCGTCCGCATCACCGCCATATCGGCCGAGATCGGGTTAGCCAACTCAACCGGCTTATTGACCGAATCGAATTTAGCCAGCATCGCCGGCTCGACAAAGCTATAGGTGATCGCCTCTTGATAGCCGCGAGCCACCAGCAGTCGCCGCAAGTCAGGCAAACCTTTCTTGGTTTCGGGCTGCGGGCTAAGCTTTAGCGTGGCCAGGTTGGTGCGCACCGGCATCCGGTTGTAACCGTAGATCCGCGCCAACTCTTCGAGTAGATCCTCTTCGAGTGAAACGTCGAAGCGGTAAGAGGGCACCGCCACATCCCAGTTGCCCTCGGCATTCAGGGTGACACCCATACCCAAGCGGGTCAGAATCTCTTCGACCTCTGCGGCTTCGATATCCAGTGATAGCAGTTTTTTGATTCGCGCCGGACGCAGCACGACAGTCCGCGCCTTCGGCAGATGAGCAGCGACCGCCACTTCGGTGACTGGCCCTGGCTGACCACCAACAATATCGAGTAACAACTGGGTAGCGCGCTCGACCGCCTTAACCTGCAGCTCAGAGTCCACCCCCCGTTCGAAGCGGTGCGACGAATCGGTATGCAAACCGTACGAGCGCGCGCGACCAGCAATCGCAAGCGGGTTGAAGAACGCACTCTCCAGGAAGATATCACGCGTCTGCGCGCCAACACCTGAGC
>JBALWS010000142.1:0-11139 GCA_036960405.1 Halopseudomonas sp.
GCCGAGCCTCCGATAGTACAAACACCCTTACCGCCAATTATTCTCCGCCGAGGTGCCGGTGCTTATATCTGCGGCGAAGAGTCGGCGATGCTCGAATCGCTCGAGGGTAAGCGCGGTATGCCGCGTCAGCGACCGCCCTTTGTCGCCGAGCAGGGACTGTTTAACCGCCCCACTCTGGTTCAAAACTGCGAGTCGCTGTATTGGATCAGCGAAATCCTCCAGCAAGGCGCCGATAGCTTCGCCAGCCAAGGACGTCGTGGACGGCAAGGGTGGCGCTCATTTTCGGTCAGCGGTCGAGTGGCTAAACCGGGTGTCTATCTGGCTCCGGCCGGCATCAGCCTGCAGGAACTGGTCGATGAATATGCCGGCGGTATGGCGGCAGGCCATTCGCTATACGGCTATTTTCCGGGTGGTGCCTCAGGCGGCATGTTACCCGCTTCGCTAGCCGACCTAGCGCTCGATTTTGATACCCTCAATGATTACGGCTGTTTTATCGGCTCGGCGGCGGTGATGGTCTTTTCACAGCAGGACAGTGCTCGCTCGTTAGCGCTCAATGCGATGCGCTTCTTCGCTCATGAATCATGCGGTCAATGTACCCCTTGCCGTGTCGGCACCGCACGCGCGGTGACAATGATGCAACAAACCGAGTGGGACCAACCGCTACTGAAGCAGTTATCGCAAGTGATGCAGGATGCTTCAATCTGTGGTCTGGGACAGGCCGCGCCCAACCCGCTGCTCTGTGCGATGCGTTATTTCCCGCGGGAGTTTGAAGCTGCAGGCGTTATCGTAAAGGAGCCAAGCCATGAGCAATAATCACCATCTAACAGCTCAGGCCGAGGTCAGTTTCAAACTTGACGGGCAGACCGTCGATGCACTGCCGGGCGAATCCATCTTGCAGGTCGCCGAGCGGCTCGGCACGGCTATTCCCCATCTGTGTTACTGCCAGGGCCAGCGCGCCGACGGCAACTGCCGTAGCTGCGTGGTCGAGATCGAAGGCGAACGAACCCTCGCGCCAAGCTGTCGTCGCCAGCCGCAGGATGGGATGGTGGTACACAGTAATAACGCCCGTGCTCGTGCCGCTCAGCAAGGGGTGGTCGAGTTATTGCTGTCTGAGACCGAACCGGCAACCCAAAAGTCCGACTCTGAACTGCAATACTGGGCTACCGAGCTGGCCGCAGTTGCAACACGCTACCCGCCGAGAGCACAGACACCGCAGGTCGACCGTTCGCACCCTGCGATCAATGTCGAGCTTGATGCCTGTATCCATTGCGGTCGCTGCGTTCGGGCCTGCCGGGAGGAGCAGGTCAACGATGTGATCGGCTGGAGCGGGCGTGGTGCCGACACCCAGATCAGCTTTGATCTGAACGACCCGCTCGGCGTCAGCTCCTGCGTTGCTTGTGGTGAGTGTGTTCAAGCCTGCCCCACCGGAGCCTTGAGCCTTGCCCGCAACACGCAACGCGTCGAGCCCAGCCAATCAGACCGCCAAGTCGATAGCGTTTGTCCCTACTGCGGGGTCGGCTGCCTGCTTAGCTACCATGTTGTAGATAGTGCACCAGATAACAGCAGAATTATTGCAGCCACCGGGCGTGACGGCGAAGCCAATCATGCACGGCTGTGCGTTAAAGGGCGCTTTGGTTTCGATTACCACCACCACGCCGACCGCTTGCTTACCCCGTTGATTAGGCGTGACGACGCGCCCAAATCAGCGCTGCTTCCCGATGGCGATTACCACAGCCTGTTTCGCCAGGCGAGCTGGGATGAGGCGTTAGAGCGCGCCGCCAGCGGTTTCCTTGCGATCAAACAAACCGCCGGTGCCAATGCGCTAGCGGGCTTCGGTTCAGCCAAGGGTTCCAACGAAGAGGCTTACCTGTTTCAGAAGTTAATCCGGACCGGCTTCGGCACCAACAATGTCGATCACTGCACCCGTTTGTGCCACGCCTCGTCGGTGGCCGCGCTATTGGAAGGGCTCGGTTCTGGCGCGGTGTCAAACCCCGTATCCGATGTGGCTGACGCTGAGGTAATTCTGCTAATCGGTGCCAACCCAGATAGCAACCACCCGGTCGCAGCCAGCTTTATCAAGAACGCAGTCGATGCGGGCAAGACGCTGATCGTCGCCGATCCCCGGCGTATTCCGTTGGCCCGCCATGCGACCCATTTTCTGCAATTTCAGCCCGACAGCGATGTCGCGCTACTTAACGCCCTGCTCTACACCATCATCGATGAAGACCTGGTTGATGATGAATTTATCGCTCAGCGTACCGAAGGCTATGAGGCGCTGAAACAGAGCGTGCTGAGCTTTAGGCCCGAACGGATGGCGCCGATCTGCGGCATAGACGCAGACACCCTACGACAGGTAGCACGCTGTTACGCTAACGCCCGCAGTGCAATGATCTTTTGGGGGATGGGGATCTCGCAGCACGTACACGGCACCGACAACGCTCGCTGCTTAATCTCGCTGGCGATGATCACCGGTCAGATCGGCCGACCCGGCACCGGATTGCACCCCTTGCGCGGTCAGAATAATGTCCAAGGCGCTTCGGATGCAGGCTTGATTCCAATGATGTTGCCGGATTATCAGCGGGTTGATAATGCCGCTGCGCGGGCGCGTTTTGAGCAGCTGTGGCAGACTCCGCTCGACCCCAATCCCGGCAAGACTGTCGTGGAGATCACCAACGCCGCAGCCAGCGGTGAGATCAAGGGGCTGTACGTAATGGGCGAGAACCCGGCAATGTCCGACCCTAACTTGAACCATGCACGAGCTGCACTGGCCAAACTCGATCACTTGGTGGTTCAGGATCTGTTTATTACCGAAACCGCCGCCTTTGCCGATGTAATTCTGCCCGCCTCCGGCTTTGCCGAAAAAAACGGCAGCTTCACCAACACCGATCGACGGGTGCAGATGGGACGAGCGGCGCTCAAACCACCGGGTGATGCACGCCAGGACCTATGGATTATTCAACAGTTGGCACAGCGTTTAGGGCTTGAGTGGGCTAATCAAGAGCTCGATGTTGCGACAGTCTTCGACGAAATGCGCCGCGCGATGCCCAGTATCAGCGGGATCAGCTGGCAACGTCTGCAACAGCAAGATTCGATAACCTATCCCTGCTCCAGCGAAGACGATCCCGGCCAGCCGATACTGTTTCAACACAGCTTCCCGACCGCCAGCGGCAAGGCACGATTAGTGGCTACCGAACTGCTCAGTGCCGATGAGCTCCCCGACGATGACTACCCATTGGTGCTGCTCACCGGTCGCCAATTGGAACACTGGCACACCGGTTCGATGACCCGCCGCTCTGAAGTATTGAACACGCTCGAACCGCAGGCCTGGGTATCGATCAATCACCAACAGCTCGCCGCCACGGCGCTAGAGGACGGTGATTTTGTGATACTCGAGTCACGTCGCGGGCGGATCCGGGTTCAGGTCAGAGCCGACGATGGCTTGCTTGCGGGGCAGGTGTTTATGCCATTTTGCTATGTCGAAGCGGCAATCAACCTGCTCACCAACGATGCGCTGGATCCGTTTGGGAAAATAGCCGAAGTGAAATACTGCGCGGTGCGGATAGTACCCTAAAGCCAAGCGCCTCTGATTAGAACCGATGATCAGAGGCTGTTACAGGACAAGGGAAACTTAAAATAGCCCGCTCACTACCCCTTCATCATCCAGATCGATCATCTCCGCCGACGGCACCTTTGGCAGGCCCGGCATGGTCATCACATTGTCGGTGAGCACGACAATAAACCCGGCCCCGGCGGCCAGTCGAACATCACGTAGCGGTACATCAAAAAGTTGCGGTCGCCCGCGCAGTGCCGGATCGGTCGAAAAGCTGTATTGCGTCTTGGCCATGCAGATGGGCAGTTCACCGTAACCCGCCTTTTCCAGCGCGTGGATTTTGTCGCGTAATTTCTTATCGGCAAGAATATCGCTGGCGCCGTAGATCTTTTGGGCGATGGTTTTAATCTTTTGCCATAGCGGCATATCGTCGGGATAAAGTAGCTGCAGGTCCCCGTGGTGTTGCTCGGCACGTTCGACCACGACCTTGGCCAGATCGACGGCTCCCGCGCCACCTTCTGCCCAGTTGTTACAAGGGATCACTGGCACGCCGAGATAATCGCACTTATCCTGTATGCATTGAATTTCGGCTTCGGTATCCGAGCTGAAACGATTGATCGACACAACTACAGAAAGATGGAACTGATGTATGTTTTCCATATGCTTACGTAGGTTTTCTACTCCTTTTTCTACAGCTTTAAGATCTTCTTGCTGAAGCCGATCAAGACTCACGCCGCCGTGGTATTTCAGCGCTCTAACCGTCGCCACCAATACCACCACATCGGGTTTGAGTCCGGACTTTCGGCAGATGATATTGAGGAATTTTTCGGCGCCAAGGTCGGCTCCAAAGCCGGCTTCGGTGACCACATATTCAGACAGCTTTAGCGCCAGCTGAGTGGCAATCAGCGAGTTACAACCGTGGGCTATATTGGCGAAGGGTCCGCCATGGACGAAAGCCGGAGTATGTTCCAAGGTTTGTACCAGGTTGGGTTTGAAAGCATCTTTGAGCAACACGGTCATCGCCCCGTGAACTTTGAGATCACTGGCGGTAACGGGGCTTCCATCAAAGCGGTAAGCCACCTGGATCTTTCCTAGGCGTTGTTTTAAATCTTTTAGATTCAACGCCAGACAAAAAATGGCCATCACCTCCGACGCGACGGTGATATCAAAACCACTTTCACGGGGCATCGAATTGACCGGCCCACCAAGGCCAATATTGACCTGCCGCAGCGACCGATCGTTCATATCCAGCACCCGTTTCCATATCACCCTGCGGCAATCGATCTGCAACGCGTTGCCTTGGTGCAGATGGTTATCCAGAACGGCCGCCAGCAGGTTATGCGCCAGGCCTATGGCGTGAAAATCACCGGTAAAGTGGAGGTTGATATCCTCCATCGGAATCACTTGCGAATAGCCCCCGCCTGCAGCGCCGCCCTTGATTCCGAAACAGGGGCCTAACGACGGTTCGCGCAAACAGATGGAGGCGCGTTTGCCGATTTTATTGAGCGCGTCGCCCAGACCGATTGCCGAGGTGGTCTTGCCCTCTCCTACCGGTGTCGGATGAATGGCAGAGACCAGAATTAATTTACCGTCCTGGCGAGATTGCACCCTTCGAATCAACTCGGTGCTGAGTTTGGCTTTGTCCCAGCCATATGGCTGCAACTCTTCAGCTTTGATGCCCAAGGCCGCTGCGACGTCGGCGATTGGCCGCTGTTCGGCACGGCGTGCGATCTCAATATCGGTAAGCGGCTTCGTCATGCCTAATTCCTTCTATGACGGTGAAACAGTGATAACTAGCAGGTCGTGACCTGCAGTATAGCGACTTGTTATCCATACATTTCCCGATTGCAGCTGGCCATTTGATTGCCGATCAGTCGCCGTGCCATGGCAAACGCCATCGTCGATGGATTCAACGACTAAAATGACTACAGTGTGATGATCGAGACATGCCCTATGCGCTCAGACGATGAATTTTCTCCCTGGTTAAACTGGCTCGATGGCCAACAACAATCGATGCTCGACGCCACGATCGAGTTGTCTCGAATCAATTCGGGGTCCTTCAATGCAGTCGGCGTTAACGCTGTCGCTGATGCCTGTGATCAGTTGAGCCAACAGTTAGGCGGTATTCGACAGTTTATTGAGGTGTCCCCCTTTGTCTCGATCGATAGCCGTGGTGAATCTTCCGAACAGCCGCTGGGTCGGGCGCTGAGTATTCGCAAACGCCCCGATGCTCCGCTGCAGGTTTTTCTAGGCGGCCATCTCGATACCGTGTTCGCCGCCGACCACCCCTTTCAAGAGATTCGTTGGCTGGATCAAAATACGCTCAACGGTCCCGGTGTTGCCGACCTTAAAGGCGGCTTGGTGTTGATGTTTAAAGCGTTGGAAGCATTAGAGCGAAGCCCCTGGGCTGAACGGATCGGCTGGGAGGTGTTACTCAACCCGGACGAAGAGATCGGCTCCGCCAGTTCCGCCACACTGCTCGATGCGGCAGCTCGACGCAATCATCTCGGCTTGATCTACGAACCCTGCTTTGCCGACGGCAATCTCGCCGGCGAACGCAAAGGCAGTGGAAATTTTACCGTTGTGGCGCGAGGGCGAGCCGCCCACGCCGGGCGCGAACATCACCTAGGGCGCAACGCCATTCGGGCTTTGTGCGATTTTATCGGCGGACTCGACGATCTCAATGGCCAGCGAGCCGGGGTGACCGTCAACCCTGGATACATCCAAGGTGGCGGCGCGGTCAACGTGGTGCCGGAGTTTGCGCTGTCACGGTTCAATATCCGCATCGAACAGCCCGAAGATGAACACTGGTGCTTAAACCAGATAGAGGTGTTGATCGCAGAGATCAATCGACGCGATGGCCTGGAGCTTGAACTACACGGCCGCTTTGGACGTCAGCCGAAGCGGATGACAGCCGCTAATTTGCGCCTGTTCGAACTGGTTCGCGACTGCGGTCAACGCTTGTCGATGGATTTGAACTGGCTACCTACAGGCGGTTGCTGCGACGGTAACAATTTAGCGGCTGCTGGGTTACCCAACGTCGATACCCTCGGCGTACAGGGCGGTCAGATCCATAGCGCCGACGAATACTGCTTGGTGAATAGCCTAAGCCAGCGTGCCAAGCTGAGCGCGCTATTACTGATGAAGCTTGCCGCCAGCGACGATCTAAACTGGCTGCAGCAAGACCAACTTGAAGCGTCCATCAACCCAACTGACTGAACTGTTTGGTGAGGAGTACCAATATGTCTGAGTCTCTATTTATCGATGGCCACTGGCTTGCCGGTCTCGGCCCAGAGTTCGAATCTCTCAACCCCGCCGAGGGCAGCCCAATCTGGCAAGGTCGTGGCGCCAGCGAAAGCCAAGTCGACCAGGCGGTAAGCGCCGCACGCCAAGCGTTTCCTAGTTGGGCAAGTATCGGTTTTGAAGCCCGAGCCGACAAGCTGCGAGCTTTTGGGCAACGGTTGGATGCAGAGCGCGAAATGCTGGCCGAATCGATCGCTGAGGAAACCGGCAAGCCCCTGTGGGAGAGCCGCACCGAAGTGACCGCCATGATCGGCAAGATAGAGATCTCAATCAAGGCCTACCAACAACGGACAGGCACGCAGCAGTCTGATCTGGCCGGCGCCAAAGCGGTATTACGGCATAAGCCTCACGGCGTAGTAGCGGTGTTTGGTCCCTACAACTTCCCCGCCCATCTACCCAACGGGCATATCATTCCGGCGCTGCTGGCGGGCAATACCATCGTGCTGAAGCCGAGCGAACAAACGCCCAGAGTGGCCGAGTTGATGGTCAAACTGTGGCAGCAGGTGGAACTCCCCGACGGGGTGATTAACTTGCTGCAAGGCGACAAACAAACCGGTATAAAGCTGGCACAGCATCCGCAATTGGACGGTCTGTTTTTCACCGGCAGCTCGCAGACCGGGCAACTGCTGCATCAACAGTTCGGCGGTCATCCTAGCAAAATATTGGCATTGGAAATGGGTGGTAATAACCCGTTGATCGTCGACCGGGTTGCCGATACCAAGGCCGCGATTCACGACACGCTTCAATCGGCCTACATCACCGCAGGCCAGCGCTGTACCTGCGCGAGACGACTACTGGTTCCACAAGGGGCTGAAGGCGATCGTTTTGTTGAGGGTCTGATCAATGCGATCAGCAAGATCCGCGTGGGACGCTATAACGATGACCCGCAGCCGTTTATCGGCTCCTTGATCTCCGAGCAGGCGGCCGACAACATCCTAACCGCCCAGGCCAAACTGCAATCTATGGGCGGTAGCAGCCTGGTTGAAAGCTACAAGCTCGAAGCCGGTACCGGTCTGCTGACGCCTGGACTGATCGACGTGACAGCCATCGCCGCGTTACCCGATCAAGAGTATTTCGGGCCACTGCTACAGTTGATTCGTTACGACAGTTTTGAGCAAGCGATCGAGTTGGCCAATCAGACAAGCTATGGTTTATCTGCAGGTGTTTTTTGTGATGATAGAGCCCTCTACCAACAGTTTCTGCTTCATAGCCGGGCCGGTATCATCAACTGGAACAAACCCCTTACCGGTGCCAGCAGCGCGGCGCCCTTCGGCGGCATTGGAGCCAGCGGTAACCATCGCCCTAGCGCGTTCTATGCGGCGGATTACTGCTCCTACCCGGTTGCCAGCGTAGAATCTGAGCAGCTACAGCTACCCGCCCAGTTGAGTCCTGGTTTAGCCGATGCGTTGCGCTAGCACTTTAACAAACATTGAGAGATCGCCATGAAAGCCGTTGAAGCGAACTTTGATGGGTTAGTGGGACCGACCCACAACTACGCGGGTCTGTCTTTTGGCAACGTAGCCTCGACTCATAATCAAGCTAGCTGCTCAAACCCTAAGCTAGCGGCTAAACAAGGCTTGGCGAAGATGAAGGCGTTGCATGACCAGGGACTACAGCAGGGGGTGTTGGCTCCTCAGGAGCGCCCCGATATGGATACACTGCGCCGGATCGGCTTCAGTGGCAGCGATGCCAAAGTGCTGCAGCAAGCAGCCAGCGAAGCGCCGCGAATCCTGGCCGCCTGCTGCTCGGCGTCAAGCATGTGGACCGCTAATGCAGCAACGGTCTCCCCCAGCGCCGATACCTTAGACGGCAGGGTTCACTTCACCCCTGCCAACCTGTCGAACAAGTTTCACCGTTCAATCGAACACCAGACGACAGGGCGCATCCTCAAAGCCTGCTTTACCGACGAAAACCATTTCAATCATCATCAGGCGCTGCCCGAGGTTGAACATTTTGGCGATGAAGGTGCCGCTAACCATACTCGATTCTGTAACGATTTTGGTGAACCGGGGGTCGAGTTTTTTGTATATGGTCGGCATGCATTTGATAGCAGTCAGCCACAACCGACACGTTACCCGGCTCGGCAAACAGTCGAAGCTTCGCAAGCGATAGTGCGCAGCCACCAGCTTAAACACACCGGCGTGGTGTTAGCGCAGCAAAACCCCGCAGTGATTGACCAGGGAGTGTTTCATAATGACGTGATAGCGGTGGGGCATCGTAACCTGCTGCTGTGCCATCAGCAGGCATTTTTGGATCAGGCCTCCACCAAAGCCGCGTTACAGGATGCGTTTAGCTATCAAACCGATGGCCATCAAAGCCTCAAAATAATCGAAATCGATAACGAGCAGCTAAGTGTCACAGATGCGATAGACAGCTACCTGTTTAACAGCCAATTATTGAGTCTTTCCGAGGGCCAGATGCAGATCGTGGTGCCCGACGAATGCCGTCGCAACCCGCCAGTCTGGACGCTACTGCAGCAGATAAAAGCGGCGGATAACCCGATTAGCGACATCCGAGTGTTCGATCTTAAACAGAGTATGAGTAATGGTGGCGGGCCGGCTTGTTTACGGTTGCGGGTGGTACTCAACCAGCAGGAGCTGGCCGCAGCCAACCAGCACACGCTGATGAGCGAGGCGCTATTCCAACGCCTCAATCGGTGGGTTGATCAGCACTACCGGGACCGGCTTTTTGAAGCCGATCTGGCCGACCCTGCGCTACTGGTCGAGTCACGTAGCGCCCTGGATGAGTTAACCGCTATTCTGAAGCTGGGGTCGGTCTACCCGTTTCAGCGCTAGCGGACAGTATTAGCCAGCTCCTAGTTACGCTGCTCCAGATAAGCCAAGGTTTGACTGACGCTCAGCCCCAGGCTGGCCGGTCCGTTACGGATGTAAAACTCTTCGTCCTGACCAATTTTCAAAAAAGCGGGTGCAGTCGATGGCCGGCAGGCCAACACACCGATTATTTTGTCTTGATAGGGCAACTGCTCAAAGTGGGTATAGGTGGCGAATTCGGCACCGATATGCTGTGTGATCAGGCTTTTGATATGACGGCTACAGTGATCATCGCTCTGGAATTCATCGTCATCCAGACCCAGCGCATTACCATCGTCGTCAACACCGAAAAACAACGCCCCACCCTCTGAGTTCAAAAACGCCACCACCCCTTTGAGCCACGCCTTTTCAATCTCCTTACCGATCTTGCCGCTGCGTAGGTTCTTACGAATGGTCGACTTGAACTCCTGGTGCGCACTCTCGCCCGCGGCTATCTGACTGGCTAGATCGGCTTGCAAGTCGATGCCTGTATTGAGCCAAGGCGAACCCTCGGCCAGGTGCAGCCGATAACGCTTAAGCTGCCAAAGAATGACGCTGAGTCCGATCAGCAGTAAGGCCCCTGCAACGATTGGCAGGGTAAATCGCGGGCTGGCAAACGACTCAACTATCTCCCCTTCGGGAATAAGCACCACCAGTTGATGACGTGGGTTTTTCGGGTCAATGGGACGTGCGCCCGCCCACCAACGGCGTCCCGATACATTCACCATCAAGGGTGTATCGATAGAAGCGTCGGTGATGCCCTGCTTGATGGCTGCTTCGAGCAGCGTGTCGTCATCAGAGTCCGAACTGGCGGGAGATATCGAGGCCTGGCCCGACTTGATCAGGGCTCTGCCCTCCTCACCAACCAGGAACACCTGACCGCCTGATTCCACCTCTATAGCGGCGATAAAGTCATAAAAATCACTGACCAGAATATCGACCACCACGCCGCCCTGGCTGTTGGTTTTTTCCCCTGACCAGCTGATACCACCGGTAATGGTTGGATTATTTACAGCCGAAAGACGGGGTACTTGTAACCAAACGATTTGACCTTGATGAGCCTGCACAGGTTCAAGCCAACCAGCTTTTAGTTGTGGCTCCTGAGCTATATTCCAGCCCTGCGAGGTGTTTAACAAAGACAACTGATTAAGCGCGCTATTGGAGACCGTCAGCCCAGCAATATTGGGGTACTCTTCTAGAACAGGGCGAATCTTGGCTATCACGTTGTTGGGGTTAGCGACATCGATCAAACCTTCATCCCCCCACTTTTTCATGATGTGCAATAGCGACACGATCTGATTGAGATAGCCGGATACCTGGCCTTGAACACGAACGGCTATTTTATCAGTCAGCAAGATTGAGATCTCTCGGCGAGTCTGGTCGCTCTGAAACTGACTTAGCGAAACGATCAAGAAGATTAAACAGATGATTATGCCGGTGATGGTCCAGCGAAGGTCGTGCCAGAGATGTCGAGTT
>JBALWS010000143.1:0-10914 GCA_036960405.1 Halopseudomonas sp.
GTTGGTTGATCAGATCAATCGACTGGCGGGACCCGAAGAGATGGACAAAGCGTTGCACCGTGCGGCAGCCTCGGCAGGCCAGGTACTGACTGAAGTTACTGACCCACAGTTGCTTGATCGCCCCGCCATCCGTTCTTTACCGCAGGGAGGCGTGGTTGCCCACAACCGTGTTTGGGGGAAAGGCGATAATGAAACCTATTATTTCCGTCTGCTTGGTAATAGCAAGGTTTACCATACTGGGCGCGATCCAGACTCGAAACTGATGCGCGATGCCGATTTTCTGAATCAGGTTTATCTGTGGAGTTTCTTTCTTATTACCGCCTTCGCCATTGGTCTCTGGACCTTGCTGCTACACCGCAAGCTGAAAATGTTAGAGCGGTCGGCTATTCAGATTGCCGATGGCGACTTTTCAGCCCGAGCCCCCGAACAGTACAGGTACCGAGTCGGTAGCTTAAACCAGACGTTTAACCAGATGGCGCAACGCATTGAGCAGTTGCTTGCTAGTCACAAGCGCTTGACCAATGCGGTTGCCCACGAATTGCGTACCCCGATTTTCAGATTGAACTGCCAGTTGGAATTATTGCAGCATGGCATTGACGCCGATGAGCATCACAAGTTCGTTGAGGGTATGGAAGAGGACTTGTCTGAACTGGATGAGTTGGTCAATGAGCTGCTTAGTTATGCCAGGATGGAACGTTCGGGTGGGGAGCTAAAGCGAATTTCCCATGAAATAGCTCAGTGGCTGACTGATCAACAATCGCTACTTTCGCGCAGTTGTCGAAAGTCACTTGAACTGAATATATCGGGGCCAATTCAGGTAAAATTTGATGCTCCGCTGTTGATGCGTGCATTGAATAATCTGGTACGCAACGCAGATAATTACGCCCAGAACTGTATTGAAATTCGACTCTATCAAGATTCAGGTGATGCGGTCATTTGCATTGATGATGATGGCATGGGGATACCCGAAGCGGATCGTGAGCGGGTACTTCAGCCGTTTGAGCGCGTTGATAATGCGCGTACCCGTAAATCCGGCGGGCACGGGCTTGGCCTGTCTATTGTCAAAGAGATAGTTAAGCAACACCAAGGCCGCCTGTCGATTTCAGAATCGCCGCTGGGCGGCACCCGGATCTCAATTTACCTGCCACTGGATGACTAGTCAGGCAACCCTTCTAGGCTGTTTATGAAGAAGGCTGCGCTCTCAACCTGGGCTATTAGGCATGGTTTTCCAATAGAGTTAGTCAGTAGCTACGACTGGCGCACCCTATCATCTTGTCCGGTCGCGGACTAAAGCCTCGCGATAACCTCGATCGCCCCGTCCAGACAAACCGATACACAATGACGATATTGTCCGTCCTCAATTTCTATCACCATGACCTCATCAATTTCGACACAACTGACTTCGAGTGTTCAATGAGATAACGTCGCCCATCAGCATATGCACGTGCATTGTAAGCAGAAGTCTTTTCGTGAACGTATCAGTAACGATTATCTACAGAAGTTAGATAGCAGTGACGAACAGTTTACTGAGTCATTTGGAAAGGCTGTCTGTAAGGGAATTACTGAAGGTGATGTGAATCCTGACATGTCAAAGGATGTGATGATGGCAGGTATGAGCGCTACCTTCGAAGGCGCCATAGTGACGTTGCAGGAAGGTGGCGGTTGCAAGCAGCAACAGATGGAAACCTCGGAACAAAAAACTACCTATATTAATCACGTGGTTGATTACATGATCGCCGCGTTTACCCGACAGCCTGCCGGCACGCCGAAGAATAGGGAACGAGATGAATAAGTCCGTAGTAATGGCGGTTGCCGTGACCATAGCAATGGGCGCCTGGATGGCCTCTGGTATGCAGGATGAGACAACTCTTGTATCGGTGGTAAAGCCAGCAGTTAAGGCCAAGCCTTTAATGAAAGTTAAAGTGAAAAACTCTAGCGCCAGCAAAGTTCAGAAGTTCGTGCGGGTACAAGGGCAGGTAGAAGCAAATCGGACTATCGAAATTAAAGTCGAAATTGACGGACGTGTTGCGGCAATAGCCGCAGATGAAGGACAGCGACTACAAGCCGGCGATAACCTTATTCAGATCTCACCTGATTACCGGCCTGCACAGCTGGCGGAAGCAAAAGCCATATTGAAGCAACGGGAAAATGATCTGGCTGCCAGCACTAAACTGGAAAAGCGTGGTTTGCAATCTGGGAGTAGAGTGATTGCTTATCAGGCTGATCTACAAACTGCAAAAGCGCAGCTAGCTCGTATTCAACATGAACTGCATGAAACCAGAATTGCTGCGCCTTTCGACGGAATTCTAAATAAGCGCATGGTTGAGTTGGGTGATTACATGCAATCCGGAGATGTAGTCGCGGAGCTGGTAGACGATGGCACCGTTAAAGTGACCGGCCAGGTACCGCAACACAGTGTTGATCGCCTGGAAGAAAATCAGTCTGTGATAGTGGTATTGAATAGTGGCCAGGAGATGACTGGCAAGTTGGGTTTCATTTCTCCGGTGGCTGATCCAGTAACTCGAAGTTATCGGGTTGAAGTACAGATTCCTAATCCTCGTCATCTGCGCATCATTGGCTTATCGGCCACGCTGTTGTTACCGGCAGGGGAGCAACAGGGGCACTTATTGCCGGGATCCGTATTGGGCTTGGATGAAGCGGGTAACTTACAGGTTAAGCTGGTAGATGAAGATAACCGGGTAAACGATGCAACCGTAGACATTATTCGTACCGATAAGACAGGTTTCTGGCTCAGCGGGCTAGGCGATAAAGTCCGCATCATCACTATTGGACAAGACTTTGTTGTGACTGGTGAAGAGATTGTTCCGGTGGCCGATGTTGATCTGGCGGTAAAGCAAGTCAGTAAAGTATCTGGGCAGGAGGGTTAATCGATGATTGCAGCACTCGTTGCAGCGGCGATAGACCGAAGCCGCACCAGTATCCTTATTCTGTTGTTCTTTCTGATAGGTGGCTTTGCCGCGTTTCAGAGTATTCCTAAAGAAGCCGATCCGGATGTTGCCATTCCGATCATGTACGTGTCTATCGCCTATGAGGGTATCTCACCGGATGATGCGGTGCGCTTGTTAGTCCGCCCGATGGAAAAAGAACTTAAGTCGATAGAAGGCATTAAAGAGATGCGTTCTGTTGGCGCTGAAGGCCATGCTTCAGTGACCCTGGAATTTGATGCCGGTTTCGATAACGAAGCGGCGCTGCAGGATGTGCGTGAGAAAGTCGATATTGCCAAGGGCAAGTTGCCTTCCGGCGCTGAAGAACCCCAGATCCATGAAGTTAATGTGGCTTTGTTTCCGGTGTTGAATATTGCCATTTCAGGTGCGGTGTCTGAGCGGGTGAAGCTTAAGGTTGCCAAAGACCTTAAAGATGAAATTGAAGGTGTCACCGGCGTACTGGAAGTCGATATTGGAGGTGAGCGCGAAGAGTTAATGGAAACCCTGGTTGAGCCGCAGCTACTGGAAAGCTATCAACTGGATTTCGAAACGGTATTGGATACGGTGTCGCGGAATAATCAGCTGGTTGCCGCAGGTGCGGTTGATACCGGTAATGGCCGTCAGGTATTGAAAGTACCGGGGGTGGTTGCTGAGCTGGAAGATATGCTCAACATGCCCATCAAATCGGTGAATGGCACAGTTGTCACTGTCGGCGATATCGCCAAAATTCGCAAAACCTACAAAGATCCGGAAGGTTTTGCCCGGGTCGGCGGCGGTGATGCGATGGTGCTGGAGGTGAAGAAAAAGGTCGGCGCCAATATTATCGATACTATTGAACAAGTGCAGAATATTGTTGCCGAGCGCAGCCAGCTTTGGCCTCAAGGCTTGAAGTATGCCTATATTCTGGATCAGTCTACGCAGATAAAAAGCATGCTACGAGACCTGATGAATAACGTCCTCAGCGGCATTATTCTGGTGATGATTGTGGTGTTTGCGGCTATGGGATTGCGAACTTCATTGTTGGTTGGTTTGGCCATTCCGGGCTCTTTCCTAGCGAGTATGATGATCCTCAATCTGCTCGGTTTTACTCTCAATATAGTGGTGCTGTTTAGCCTGATTCTGGTGGTCGGCATGCTAGTAGACGGTGCCATTGTGGTAGCAGAGCTGGCTGAGCGACGCATGAGCCAGGGGCTGGATGCCCGGGAATCTTTTCGCTATGCGGCATCGCGTATGGCCTGGCCGGTTATTGCCGGTACAGCGACGACTCTGGTGGTGTTCATGCCATTAATGTTCTGGCCTGGAGTTATCGGTGAGTTCATGAAGTATTTGCCCGCCACCGTCGTGGTTTGCTTGACCGCTTCTCTGTTTATGGCGCTAATCTTCCTGCCAGTTTTAGGCGCGGTGAGCGCACGACGCAAGCAAGTAGGCAGCGTTGCCAGCGATGAATATGAGCTACCGAAAACCGCGATTAACCGTGCCTATACAAAGATCATGGCGAAGTTGCTGCACTATCCGATTATTACTCTGTTGGTTGCTTTGGTCGCGATTGGCAGCAGCTACGCCTCATATGCAGTGTTTGGTAAAGGCGTCGAGTTTTTCCCGGATGTCGAACCGGAAATGGTATTGATTCACTTGCATGCTCGGGGTGATTTATCCATACGTGAAAAAGACCTGCTGTTAAAACAAGTAGAAGATCGGGTTATGGATGTACCTGGTTTCAAATCGATTTATGCCCGCAGTTTCAACCAGCCACCCAGCGATATAGCCGAGGATGTAGTTGGCGTGATTCAGTTCCAGCTGGATGATTGGGATAAGCGGGAGAAAGCCGCCGATATTCTTGCTCAGATGAAGGAGCGAACAGCAGGCTTACCGGGAATCTTGATTGAAACCCGCAAGGGTGAAAATGGTCCGAATGGTGGAAAACCGATCAAATTGCTGGTGAGTGGATATGACAGTGAGGTGTTGTATAAGTCTGTAGCAGATATCCGCCAGATGATGACAGAGATCGGAGGCTTTGCCGGTGCTGAAGATGACCGACCACTGCCGGGAATTGAATGGCGAATTTTGGTTAACCGGGAAGAAGCCGGCCGTTATGGGGCCAGTATTGCTCTGGTTGGCCAGGCGGTACGTCTGATTACCAATGGCATCAAAGTAACAGATTACCGACCGGAAACTTCAGATGATGAAGTGGATATTATGATCCGCTTCCCGAAAGACAAACGTAATCTTGATCAGTTGATGCAGATGCAGCTTAGTACTAGTTTTGGCATGGTGCCTATGTCTAACTTTGTTGAGCTTAAGCCAGCACCAAAAACCGGTGCTCTGAAACGCGTCGATAGCCGTCGGGTGATTACTATTCAGGCTGATGTAAAAGAAGGCCAGTTGGCGAATGATCTGGTGCTAGCGATGGAGGAACGGCTGGCTCAGCATGAATTTGATTCGCAGATTCGTCTGACCTTTAAGGGAGAAGCTGAGCAACAGAAAGAAACCGGTGATTTCCTGGCCAATGCATTTGGTACTGCATTATTCCTGATGGCATTGATTCTGGTCACGCAATTTAACAGCTTATATCAGGCAGGACTGGTGCTATCGGCGATTGTGTTTTCCACAGCTGGAGTACTGATTGGTTTGATGGTGACTGGCCAGCCATTCGGCATAGTCATGGTAGGGGTTGGGATAATCGCCCTGGCGGGCATAGTCGTGAATAACAATATTGTGCTTATTGATTGCTATAACGATCTACGTAAGCAGGGTCGCTCGCCTTATGAAGCCGCATTGCAGACCGGCAGCCTACGTTTACGGCCGGTTGTTCTGACCGCGGTGACCACAGTACTGGGTCTGATGCCTATGGTGCTGGCGATGAATATAGACCTGATTAACCGCGATATCAGTTTCGGTGCACCGTCAACGCAATGGTGGACTCAGTTATCCAGTGCCATTGCCGGTGGCCTATCGTTTGCCACTTTACTGACACTGTTTCTGACCCCTTGTCTGCTGGTGTTGGGAGAGCGCCAGTGGTTGCGTCGCAAGCAGCCAAAACAACAGTTAGATCTAGTAACAGCCAAGCCTGAGTCTTTATCAACCTAAGCTTACTGCAAGGTTGAGCACAGAAAACTTCTATAAGTCTGTGCTTAGGTTTAGGTGTAGTAGTTCAATTGGGGGCTGTAGGCTTGCAGTAGACATCGACTTACCATATTCCTTACCACTCCATTGCTAATAGGTACTTGCTCCACCAGTTTCTCTCGTACCACGTTGGAGTGGAGCTGGTGGACTTGGATATCGAAAGTGTCCCTGGTACCAGATAAGCATTCACTACTGTACAACATGGATGTGATGCATTGTCAGTAGCTGATACGGCCACATTGCCTACCTTTGGGTAATGCGGTTCGATTACAGAAGTGAGGGGCTGCCAGGGAACCAGTGTTTCCATCTGTCCGATAAACTTATCTTTACGGGCTTAATAGCGCTTGGTTGTGAATTCGCAGTCGGCATAGCTGATCGGATGTTCCATGGGGACCCTGACAGAGCGCTATACTGCAATTTGGCTCAGGTGGCAGGGCTTGTTCGCAATTTCCCTGAATGTACCTTAGCTTTGCACCAACTCTGATATTTTTCGCCTTGGGCCGTGAGGGGTAGCTTCGGCTCTTCCTAGACGGAACAGCATCTGCACGGTATCTCTCGGCGGGATATCGAACTCTTTTTTGAACGCAGCCTGCAGTGGCAGCATCTCAGGGTACTCCTGCAATACTTGGCTCATCGGGTGCTGGGCTAGCCCCATCGCAGTGGTCTTGAGGTTTATACGGCAGTAGTCTCTTCCCACTTTAACTTGATCGAGTCGACTGTTGGTCGAACTAGAAATCCAGGCGAAAGTTGCTGTTGAAGTAGCGGCCCCCCGAGTCATCTCTACGGCTTGTTCACCAAATTCGGATGGATCTTTCTCGACCCGCTCCCGCGATAACAGTAGGTTTTCAACGACAAATTTTTTGATTCCGCTTAAGCCCGCCTGAGACACTCCAAATCCGTCTCGGTACTTTCTAACTTCCTCCTCATTAAAACGGAACATGGCGATGGTCTCATGGTCGCGCGCTGGATCACCTACCTCAATTTGCATAGCGTCCGTCAGTATCTTCTCAAAGCGATGCTTTGATTCGGTTGATTGAACAATGGTTAGAGGAGATGCACTTTGCTGACCATGAAAGGCGTACAACGTATCGATTTCTGATTGAGTTAAACGGCGGTTGTCGTATTCCCGCTTATTGGAGTGTCGGGTCAACAAGTGGGCGAACAGTGGATCGGGAGTGACCCCCGGGCTTTCGATCAGTTCAATGGATGCAACCGGTTTATTAAGCAGCTCCGTGTTGCTATACATGCCTTGGGGGTAGTAGTCGATGCGGGCCTCATGCCCGAGGCCCGTCGCGGCGATGGCCAGGGTTTCCAGGAAGGTCCCTTGCCCAATATGTATCTGACGGTAGAAGGGATCAGTGGCGGGCAACAACCGCTCTGGATCGACATAGAGGTCAAAGCTGCGAGGACCTGTAAGGTGGATGATCCAAGGTTGTTTATTGTGGGGATTAGGACAAAGAATGGCGTAGGCCAAAACCTGCATACGAATATCTTTTTCCGCTGGATCCGGGCCGTCCCAACCAAAGCTCAGTGTCGGCTCAGCAGCGCCGCAACCCACGATGGTACTGCTAAGTGCAATGGACCCGAGACCCAAACCAACAACCTGAATGAAGTTCCGACGGTTCATAATATTCACCTCAACATATGTATTCCAAGGAATGTATAGTATATTCCTTGGAATTATTATGCAAGCTGATTTTATATGGTGGAGAAAGACGCCTTGGAAAATAGAGTACAGACAGAAGTTAGGCTGATGGTATTGCTCGGCATTATTCGGCAATTGATGGCTACCCGAGAAGCCAAACTCTTCACGGGAATGTCATTGACCTCCTCTCAGTTCGGAGTGTTGAATCATTTTACCCATAACCCACAGCGAAGCTGGACAGTGACTGAACTGGCTGAAGTGATGGAGATAAATCAACCGGGCATCACTAAGATCGTCACCATCCTGCTTGACCAGGGAATGTTGAAGGCACGAGCGGATACAGAGGATAAACGCAGGCGACACCTGCAAATCACCAACCAAGGGCTCAAGCTTTGTGGTGACATCATCGGTACCCTGCTGCCAGATGTTTCTCATACATTTGAAAATTGGGAAGATGCGGAGCTGTCTCAGATGCATGGCCACATGGACAAGCTGATGCATTGGCTTGATGAGCATCGCGATGACATTAAACGGGCCTGACAGGTATGTTTATCTCTCTGCACGGCACCCGACAATCAAACAAAAGGCAAGGCAGCGAGGCGTGCTATGCCGATGGGGATGACCTGAGTAATGGATAACTGGAAACAGCCGCCCTTTGATCCTGAATTAGCCAAGTACGTTGATTGCTACTGGTACCTTCACAAAAGCGCTAGCGACATCAGTCATAACCACCCCAAGCTGAATCCGAGCCCTGATGCCCACCTGATTCTCGCACCGGCAGACCAACCCTATCATTACACGCTGAATGAGACAGATATGCAGGGTTGCGGTAGCCACCTGTTGCTACCGAATACGGCTACGGCGACACTGCATCACATCGACCCCTTTGTGGTCCTTGGCATCAAGTTCAAAGTAGGCGCACTGTATTCATTGGCACCTGCCTCAAATTTGCCACTGCTTGATGATGTTATCGACGCCCCAGAATTCTTATCCGGACGCATGCCTTTAATACCTAGGATACCAACTAAGGCAACCAGCACGGATGCTATCAATACACTGCGGGAGACACTCGACGATTGGCTTCGGCCCTTGCTGACCAGTGTTTACGAAGATAAACACAGCCAACTGACACGTGACGTCATCGTTTTGTTAGATCGGATTGATATAGAGGCGTTAAGTCAGCAGCTTCATTGCGCCCGTCGGACGATAGAGCGCTCTTTCAGGCGGGTTACAGGCCTTACGTTGAAACAGTATGTAACACTGCAGACTCTGGACCAGCTGCTCTATTACCTTCATCAGCACCAGGGCAGCCCACCGGATTGGGCTGATGTCGCTGCCAAGTTTGGTTTCAGTGATCAACCTCACCTTATCCGCTATTTAAAAACAGCAATCAGCAGCACGCCTGGCGGTTACTTGAAGCAGCGTGATCTGACGATCGATGTCTACGGCGACTTCGAGTAACGAGCCAAAACTGTCGCATTTATTCAATCCTCATGGCGCAAGTAGCGCTAACCTTACGTTCGAATATTATCGAACTGACAAGGATAAAAGATGACCCTTAGTGTTAGGCCATACGCCGAGCAGGATCTCGAGAGCGTTCTCAGCGCCTGGGAAAAAGCATCCACACTCGCCCATCCCTTTTTAACCGCTGCCTTTCAAGACAAAGTACGCCATGACATCCCCAATCTCTATCTACCTAACGCCGACACCTGGGTTGCTGAATTAGATGGTTCCGTCCTCGGTTTCATTGCCCTGCTCGGTAACGAGGTAGGGGCCATCTTCGTTGACCCCGCATTCCACGGCTCGGGCAAGGGTAAAGCCTTGATGGACAAAGCGCGAGAAATTCATGGAGATCTTGAGGTAGACGTCTTCAGGGCCAACGCGATTGGACGACAATTTTACTCTCGCTATGGATTCAAACTTCTACGCGAAGAGACCCACGCTGAAACCGGCAATGCAGTTCTGCGACTCCAATATACTGCCTAGCGTGCATGGCTTGCCCTAATCGGAGGCGATGATGACGACATCTTATTCTCTATCCCAGCTAGGTTGGCTGCCCTTTTTTCAACAGCAATTGACGCTGGACGAATGGGAACACTGCAGTGCTTGGCGAGTAGTGGCTCAGCACAGATCAACCGCCGAACTGCTCTCCGAACAAGGCCCGTTTACACTCGAGCTGGCAATTGATATGCCAGCATTCACCGTAGGTGATTGGATGCTATTGAATCATCAAGGGCGCTTTCAGCGACTGTTGGATAGACAGTCGCTGTTCACCCGTAAAGCATCAGGAACCCCAGTCGATTCTCAACTGATTGCCGCCAATGTGGATACTGTTTTTGTGGTCTGTTCTCTCAACGATGACTTCAGCCTCAATCGTATTGAACGCTATCTTTCCCTCACCAAAGCAGCCGGTGTGGAAACCGTCGTGGTGCTGACCAAGTCAGACCTATGTGAAGATCCCCATCAGTGGATTAATCAGGTGCAGTCCCTGAACCCTTTACTCATGGTCGAGGCGGTCAACGGTCTTGATGCAAACACCGCAACGGCATTGGAACCCTGGTGCCAAGAAGGAAAAACCATCGCCTTGCTCGGATCATCCGGAGTCGGCAAATCAACCTTGGTCAACCTGCTTATGGGGAGGGAGTTACAGCAAACCTCATCCATTCGCCAAGCCGACAGTAAAGGGCGGCATACCACCACCGCGCGCTCCCTGCATTTGATGTCTTCAGGCGCCATCCTGTTGGACACACCGGGTATGAGAGAGCTGCAAATCACCGATTGCGAGCAAGGCGTGAAGGAGGTTTTTGCCGATATCGGCGAGCTGGAAAGCCAATGCCGCTATTCTGATTGCCAGCACGAAGAAGAACCCTGTTGTGCCGTTCGATCGGCACTGGAGGCAGGGGAGCTGGATGAGCGGCGGTTAAACAATTATCGCAAACTCTTGCGTGAGCAAGCTGTAAACAGCTCTACCTTAGCGGAAAAGCGTAGCCGAGATCGTAACCAGAGCCGTTATTACCGGTCTGTTCAAACACAAGCAAGGAAACGCAAGGAAGGCTCGTTCTAGTGTTGATCGTTGTTAGCTATATATCCCAAGTTAGCCGTAGAGCTTATGCCTTTATTGCCTGCACTGTCGATACCGCCGAAATACCTACCTCCTGAATAGGACCTGCAGAGGCGCCTGCTGGAAATAGAGTACGAAAG
>JBALWS010000144.1:0-10865 GCA_036960405.1 Halopseudomonas sp.
ACCAACGATCGATCGATCAGGTCGACAGCATTCATCTTTTACCGGCCCGCGAATTCCCGCTGGACAAGCCAGCCATTGCGCGTTTTCGGCAACAGTGGCGTGAACGCTTTGATGTCGACCCGAGGCACTGCTCGGTCTATCAAGATGTCAGCGACGGCATCGCCCCTGCCGGTATCGAATATTATCTGCCACTATTCTTTGAACAGACCGCCAGCCTGCTCGATTACCTACCCAGCAGCACTCAGATCATAACCGAGCAAGGGCTAAATCAAAGCTGCCGGGAGTTCTGGCAAGAGATTCAAAACCGCTACGAGAGTCGTCGTCACGACATCCAGCGCCCCATATTGCCACCACACGAAGCCTTTAACCCGGTTGAAGCCCTGTTTAGCCAGCTCAAACCGCTGGCCCGTACCGATTACAACAAAACAAACGACAATCAGGGCCGCAAAGAGGGTTTTGTGCTGCCGCTCAGCGCCCCGCCAGAGCTGCCTACACAGGCCAAGGCCGAGCAACCTTTTAAAGCATTACAACAGCACCTGGAGCAATCCCAGCATCGGATTCTGTTTCTGGCCGAATCGGCAGGACGGCGTGAATCACTAACCGAGCTGCTCGGTCGCATCCAGATCAAGCCACAACCGATCAACAGCTGGCACGAATTCACCGAGGGTAGCGCCGACTATTCGATCCTGGTCGGCCCGTTGGATAGCGGTCTGATATTGCCCGAACAACGACTCGAGGTGATCACCGAAACCCAGCTATTCGGCCAACGGGTGATGCAACACCGGCGACGCCAGAAAGCCACCGACACCTCCGACCTGATCTTCCGCAATCTGACCGAACTGCAGATCGGCGCACCGGTGGTTCATGACCAGCACGGCATCGGCCGCTATCTGGGTTTGCAAACCTTAGACCTGGAAGGCCAAGCCAACGAATTCCTGACGCTGGAATACGCCGATGGCGCCAAACTGTACGTACCGGTTGCCTCGCTGGAGCTGATCTCACGCTATTCAGGCGCCTCCGACACCATGGCGCCGCTTCACAAACTGGGCAGCGAGCAGTGGAGCCGCGCACGCCGCAAGGCGCAGGAGAAGATCCGCGACACCGCTGCCGAACTGCTCGATATCTACGCCCGCCGTGCGGCCCGCAGAGGACGTCAGTTCCAACTCAACGACGAAGATTACGCCATCTTCGCCGACGACTTTCCGTTCGAAGAAACCCCCGATCAGGAACTGGCGATCAATGCGGTGATTCGCGATATGACCGCCAAAACGCCGATGGACCGGTTAATCTGCGGCGATGTCGGCTTTGGTAAAACCGAAGTCGCGCTACGCGCTACCTTTATCGCCGTCCAGAACGGCCATCAGGTCGCCATTCTTGCACCCACAACGCTACTGGCGCAGCAGCACTACCAGACCTTTGCCGACCGTTTTGCCGACTGGGCAGTTACCGTTGAAGTACTGTCACGCTTTCGCACCGGCAGCCAGACCAACAAAACCATTGCAGCCCTAGCCGAAGGCAAAGTCGATATTGTAATCGGCACCCACAAGCTGCTCTCAAGCAATATCGACTTCAAGTCGCTGGGGCTGCTGATCATCGACGAAGAGCATCGCTTTGGCGTCGGCCAGAAAGAGAAGATCAAAGCCCTGCGCGCCAATGTCGACATCCTCACCCTGACTGCGACCCCGATACCGCGCACCCTCAATATGGCTATGTCGGGCATCCGCGACCTGTCGATCATCGCTACCCCGCCCGCTCGACGGCTATCGGTCAAAACCTTTATTCGCGAAAAGGACAAAGCACTGACCAAAGAAGCGATCCTGCGAGAGCTACTTCGCGGCGGCCAGGTCTACTACCTCCACAACGAGGTCAAAACCATCGACAATCTGGCGCGCGAGCTGGCAGAACTGGTGCCCGAAGCCCGCATCGCCGTCGGCCACGGCCAGATGCGCGAGCGCGAACTAGAACAGGTGATGAGCGACTTCTACCACAAGCGCTTTAATGTACTGATCTGCACCACCATCATCGAAACGGGTATCGACATCCCCAACGCCAACACCATTATTATCGAACGGGCGGACAAATTCGGCCTGGCACAGCTACACCAGTTACGCGGCCGTGTCGGCCGTTCGCACCACCAGGCTTACGCCTACCTTTTAACGCCCAATAAGAAGGCGATGACCGGTGATGCCGTCAAGCGGCTCGAAGCGATCGAAGCCGCCGACACCCTCGGCGCCGGCTTTACCCTGGCAACCCACGACCTCGAGATCCGCGGCGCAGGAGAGCTGCTGGGCGACGAGCAGAGCGGTCAGATGGAGGGCATCGGCTACTCCCTCTACATGGAGTTGCTTGAAGAGGCGATCGAATCGATCAAGGCTGGAAAAACACCGGGGATGGACAGGCCGCTACGCCACGGTGCGGAGATTAATTTACGTTTGCCCGCGCTGATCCCCGATGACTACCTGCCCGATGTGCACAACCGTTTGGTGCTGTACAAACGTATCGCCGGTGCCAAAAATAACGACCAACTGAAAGAGTTACAGGTCGAGATGATCGACCGTTTCGGACTGCTGCCCGAACCACTGAAGAACCTGTTCCGTCAGACCCAGCTGAAGCTCAAGTCACAAAAACTCGGTATCAGCAAAATCGATGCAGGTGCAGACAGCGGCCGGTTTGAGTTCGGCCCCGAAACCCATATCGACCCGTTGGTAATGGTAAAACTGGTACAAACCCAGCCACAACGCTATGGACTAGAGGGCGGTAACCGGCTTAAATTCAAGCTCGATATGGCTACACCTGAGCAACGCTTTCAAGCGCTTGAACGCTTGTTACAACAGATCGCTCCGGACAACAGCGCTAACAAATCATGACCACAGACAGCGAGACCACCATGACCTGGCTACAGGCACTCATCACCAAGACCTACACATCGCGATGCTGCTACCGTAGCGCCATGGCTGCAAGCTGGATCGCGGTACTGGGTAGTCTACCCGCTCTATCCGCAGCAGAAGACGCCCCCAAGGCCGCCAACTGGTATCAGGTTGAGTTAGTGATCTTTAGTCAGCCCAAACAGGACCTCAGCGCAGAATACTGGCCCGAGCAACTCAAACCACAATACGACAACAGCGCCATCCAACTGATGCCCGCCGATGGCTTCAGCGAGCAAGCCATGCTCGCAACCGAACCGGGTATCGTTACCGACAACGCCCTGACAGCGCTTTCTGCTGCTACCGAAGCTCAGCCGTTAACTCCGAACCTTCCCACCCGGCCATTCACCGTACCGCTACTTGAAGAGTATCAAGACGGTGCCTTCGTGTTGTTGAACCAAGAACAGCTCAAACAGCCAACCGAAGTCAGCGACGAACCTATCGTGCCGATTAACACGGCTCGACTCAAACGCAAAGGCCACCGAATCCTATTCCAAGCCCATTGGCGTCAGCCGGTGCACGCCAAAAAAGAGAGCCGCGCTATCATTATTCGTGGCGGCGCTGCGCTGCAAGAGCAGCCGTTACCAATTAACGCCAACGCGGCTGCATTCTACGAGTTAGAAGGTGATATCCAACTGTATCTAAGTCGCTACCTACACCTGCGCCCGAATCTGTACCTGACCCTTCCGCTTCCTCCGGAATGGCAACCGCGCCACCCCAATGAGATCGAGGCGAAGCTCAAAACAGAGCAAGCGATGCAACAATTCATGCTTAGCTCAGACGCGCAGCCATCCTTAGCGGCCATGCCCCCCATTGCTGACACACCGCTGCCAGAAGCCAGTGAACCCCGCGCCCAATACTTGACCGTAAAGCTGGACCAATCCCGGCGGATGCGTCGTAACGAACTGCATTATATTGATCACCCCCTGTTCGGCGTGTTGATCCGCCTTACCGCGTACACCCCGCCACTTCCGGAGCCCGAACCCGAAGCAATAGTGCCTGACGAAACGGCACCGGCAGCCAGCGCAGCGGAGGTCTCAGACACTTCACCGACTCCAGTCGCTGCACCGGCAAACAACTAGCCCAGACAGCAGCCGACCTACACCAAGCATGATCAACTAAGGACAGAACATTGAGTTTGTTATCGATGCTAAAAATGCTGCTGACAGCACCTGCCGCCGAGCAGCCTGCAACGGCCATTACCGAAGAGTACAAAGGCTTCACCATCACCCCAGCGCCGATCAAGCAGGCAGCGTTGTATCGCGTCGCCGCAACGATCAGCAAGGGAGACCAGAGCCACCAACTGATCCGAGCCGATGAAATGAGCGACCATCAGGAGTGTGTCGAGTGCAGCCTGCGCAAAGCCCGACTGATGATAGACCAGCAAGGTGACAGCCTTTTCTAATACCGAGCGCAAAATGCGAACATTTAACGTGCTACGCAATATAATTTGAGTAGATAAAAACCCTCGTTTTGTTATTGTATTGCGGTCTGTTTTTTTCAGACAATGCGCCTTAACACTATTTAATTAAGACAATAAAATGAGCACTAAGACTGTATTAGCTGTTGATGACGCCGCAACGATTCGTCAAGTGGTACATGGCACTTTGAGCCAAGCGGGTTACAACGTGGTCCTCGCCACCAATGGCAAAGAAGCCTTGCGCAAGCTGCTAGAGAACAAGGTTAATTTGATGATCACCGACATCAACATGCCGGAGATGGATGGAATCACTCTGATCAAGACGGTCAAAAGCCGCAAAGAGTTCCGCTTCCTACCGATAGTCTGCCTGACCTCTGAAGACCAAAAAGATTTTGTCCCTCGCGCCAAAGAAGCCGGCGCCTGCGCCTGGATCGATAAGCCGTTTACTCCCGCAGAAGTGCTGGCGATCACCAAGCGACTACTTCCGCTATAAGTCACATCCTGCCGTAACATTGTCTCTCAGTTACTTTTGCCATAGCAGTAACTGGTTATTGGCGGGCATCGGCTGATCGACCACCAAACGTAACCCTTGCTCGGCGGCCAGCCGATCCACCTGCTCAAAATCACGAATACCACTGCGCGGATCGCGCTGCCGCAACCAGCCGTCAAACTGGGCGTTGCTGTCGCTGGTATAGCCATCCTGATAACGAAAAGGACCGTACACCGCCAGTTTGCCCTCTGTGGCAATCACCCTCCCGACTCCGGCAAAAAAATCTTCAACCTGATCCCAACCGATAATATGCAACGTATTGGCACTGAATACGGCGTCAACCACAACATCGGGCCACGAACCGGCAGTCACATCGAGACAGATCGGCGAGCGGATATTCGCCAACCCGCAGGTAGACACATTGTGTTCCAAGTTAGCAAGGCAAGCGGCCACCTCACTGGGCTGCCACTGCAGATGCGACAGCGCCTGCGCCATATGCAGCGCGTGTTGCCCCGAGCCACTACCTATCTCCAGTACGGCGGTTCTATCAGCAAACAGTTGCTGCAACTGCGCTAAAATTGCCGCTTTATTTCGCTCACAAGCTTCCGAAAACCCGCGCATCAGCGCTCCTTATCAGGTTGTGTTGTTACCAATCAGGGTAGAGCAGCTGAGGCCTACTCACCAAACGTTCTACCGCCAGCCAGCCATACGCACCCGTATCGACAGAGCAACAAATTCCGTGTCACACTGGCAGTCCCCCAGATGAAGGAGCCACTATGACCGCTCGCGTATTGGATTTCTATTTCGACTACCTGTCGCCCTACGCTTACTTTAGCTGGCGTCAGTTACGGCCGCTATGCCAGCGCTATGGTGTTGAATTACATCCTCATCCGGTGGTATTTGGCAAACTACTCGATCACTGGGGCCAGCTAGGCCCGGCTGAAATCGCTCCCAAAAAAGCGGCGTTGTACAAATATTGCTATCGCTACGCCACACTACACGGCTTCGAATTTAACCCGCCACGCTTCCATCCCTACAACCCACTCCCGAGTCTGCGACTCTCGCTGCTCGAGCTTTGCGGCGAGCGCCAAACCGAACTGATCGACCGGCTTTTTTGCGCCGCCTGGTCCGAAGGAGCCGATCTAGCCTCCACCAGCGAACTGACAGCGATCCTTAACAGTGCTGGCTTCGAAGCGGATTCGCTGTTAGCTGCGATTGAGACACCCGAGGCAAAGCAAGCACTGCAGCGCGAGACCGAACAGGCGATCGCGCAAGGTGTGTTTGGGGTACCGACCTTTATCGTCGACGGCGAACTATTCTGGGGCAACGATCAACTCGAGCACCTAGAGATATTCTTGCAGGGTAACGACCCGCTTGATGCGGAACGGGTCGAAGCGATGCTGGCGCGGCACCGGGGCATCGATCGTAAGAAAACCGCCAAACGGATTCAGGATTCACAACGTTAAATCGTGCCGTTACGAAACAAAAAAGAGCCAAGGGTCACTGACCGACTTGGCTCTCAATTACCACAAACGCGCTATCTCCACTGCTCGGCAAGTAACCGCATCGACTAACTAGAACATCTCGACCCCGTCGCAGGCATCGTCCGATTTCTTGTGCATCCGGTCGTATTCCTGATGATAACGGTTGAGCGCTTCGTTGAGCGGTGCGCCACTCATGATCAGGTCGAACATCAACCGTTCGCAGTCCATGGTGTAGTTCGACTTGATCTCGTTCTGAATCCGCAACCACTCGTCGGGGCTGAACAAACGAGAGCGGTCGTTAATCAACTCACCCAGATGTGACAGGCTCTCGTTGACGTGCCCCAGCTTCTGGCAGACACGATCATAAAACTGAAACGATACCGCGGCGTGGCTCACCTGCCCCGTCAACGATGCCGTCAGCGCCCTGATCTGCGCCTTGGCCGCGTCTAGATCATCGCCACTGTCCAAGCTATCGCAGATATTGACCAACGCCTGAGAATCTTCGGCGATCTGCACAAAGCTATGGGTAACGCTGTTCACACTCTCGGAACTATCGCTCATGGCGGTTTGAATCTGCGCCATGGCCAGGCACAACATCGAAATTGTTTCTTGCACCTGGCTCCAGTCCAAGTCTGCTTTAAGCGCGCTGGAGCCGGGGTTAATCAAGGTAGGGGTATCGGTCATTACGACTTCCTTCTGCAATGAGCTGTTTAGTTCGAATTGAAACTGTCTTATCGGCACCGACCCTATAACATTTAGTGACAAAAAATCACTAACTATTAATCACCCCTAACACTAAGCAGACTTAGGGAACCTGCGAACAAGTCCCAGTTGAATCCTGACCCTCAGCTTGGTTCGCAATCCAGGCGCAGCTTTGCAGTAATGTCTAGACCTTGCAAAAAGCGGTAACGCAGAGTGCGAATCAAGCGGAGGGTCCCATAGGGCAAGGCCTAAAGTGTACAAACTCGTTGTTGTAGCTTTGTTAAGGACTCCGGCCATTAACGGCAGTCTACGCCTAGATTCTGCACACTTTAGGTCTTGCAGAATCACTTTGGACTTATTCGCAGGTTCCTTAGTCCAGCAACTGTTCCGCCAACGCCTCTGGCTCGACTTCCAAGCCTGACATGTCGGCATTCCAGTTGGGTCCGACCAGCACGCCATCTTCGGCCATGCCCGTCAGCCAACGCTCGACAAACACGCTCAGCTCGATTGAAGAGACGCTGTTCTCGGCCCACTCATCGCTGCACTGCGCTTTGGCGTCATCTTCACAAGACCAGAACGGGATCACTTCCGAGTCTTCATATTCTTCAGAATCACATACCACCCAGCCTTCGGGTGTTGTCACGCCCCAGACCTTTCCAGAGAACTTAATCTCCTCGACAAAAAGACTGTAGTTCTGTTTCAGGTCGTCGGTTAACTGACTCATAGGGTGCATTCTCTGGCTAAGTGGTAGATAAGCGCAGCATCATACACGCCAAGCAGCCTTGATGATCGCTATTTATGCCCAAATCTTCATCGGGGAAGATAGCTCCAACGGTGCTAATCCTTTACCCTTGGCGACTGTCTACCCATCACCGCAGCAGCCACCACGAGAGGCTTCATGGCCAAGTATTCCAAACAGAAAAACAGCGTTTCCGAACAGACCCAGAACGAGGCGACAACGATTGCCCGCAGCACCCAAAAGCCAGGCCAAACCAAGGAGCAAACCAAGCTGGTCGCGCAGGGTATTCAAAAAGGGATCGAGCAGTATAAGAAACAGCAAAAAGCCAAGGCGCGCGAGCTAGATAAACGTTTAAAGAAAGTGGCTCAACCACAGCCAAGCACCCTATCAACAGACCAGCCAAACAGTGACAGCAACAACACGGGAAAAGCCTCCGCCCTGCCTTGGGTATTGCTGCTAGCCTCCTGGGTACTGTTTGCCGGATACGTAGCGCTAAGTTAAATGTTTATACGAGGTTACAACGCCTCTTCAAGCTCTTGGCATAAACGATTCCAACGCGCATCCGAATACCCCAACCGCTCAACCCAGACGGGATTGTTGGCAAACTGATCGGGGAACTGGCGCACCCGCGCCATTTTGTTTAACTCGGCATACGCATCGCTCGCCTGTATCTGGCGGTGTTCGACGGCGAGCCGCTCGAGCGTTTCAAAATGACTCGACTGCGGATTGATACCGGTAAGACGAGCAAACTGCTTCATCGCCTCCAGCTGTTGATACAGGCCGGTGTTACACAGTTTGATCGGCCCATCCGCCATTCTGTTCATATTGATCCCGCTGACCGCGTTGAGCTTGGCATCCTGCAGCGACACCAATTCAAAACTGTTCAGATACAACCGATCGGTTTCGATCATTAGCCAACCTTTCGGATCGCGTAGCGCTTCCAAGCCGATATCCGACTCGCACCCCGATCCAATACGCGCACCCAGCCAGCGCCCGGCGCTATGGCCCGATACCGCCCCCAACAGGCCAAAAACGGTCTTCTTGAGTTGGTTAACGCTGAAGAAGCCCTCTTTCTTCGACGCCTCAAACACCCCCCTAAGGTTGATATACGACGCCGGTGCGCCCAAAAAAGCACTGGCAAAAGCGGCGTACTCCAGATGCCGTGAAGAGGGTTTCTCGAACACCGTCTGCGAATAACGCAGCCGCGCATCCCTGCCCTGAATATCCGCCGCAAACCAGCCCTGGCCGTTGTCGATAGAGTGAAAATAGGTGTAATGATCCGGGCATTCGAAGCGCATCACGAAGCGCCCCTGATCACACAGATCATCACACTTCACCACCACGGTTTCGGCATACAGCAGCTGCCGCGCCCGCTGCAACCTATCACCCCAGCCGGTCACTAAACCGATACAGCCGAACAACAAAAACGCACTGCCAAAATACTTCAGAAAGTCTTTCATTTAAGGCCCTCACCACTCACAGGACCCTTTCAGCATAGGACGGATAGGACAACAGAGGCTTGAACGCAGAGTGATGCAGCCCAAGAACAGTTTCACTGCCGCTAACGAGACATCAATAGCACTACATTACAAAGGGTTACAGGTAAGCACAGATCTGATATGTTGACCGACAACAAACACAACAGGGATCGGGTCGATGACAGTCAGGGAGCGATGCAGCAAATGATCCAGTTCGTCTCCTCAATACCTCCACTACGCCCTGCCCGTTTGGGTTTTTTATTCAGATAACGTGAATATTCCACGATGACAGAAGCGGCTTGTTGAAACTAAGACTCGAGCCAATGTCATCAATTAGTTAGACCCGTGAAAGTGACCCGATTCAACTAAGGTTCTTTCACGTTAATAATTGTTATGAGGCCAAAGGCCTCATAACCAGGCTGTTAGCCAGAAAATAATATACGCACAAAGTAGGGGATTTAATGGACATATACAGTGTTTCCGATGTGTTTAATGAAAGTGAGGTTCCAGTGCTCACATTTGTTGAGCCGGGTGAGTTTAATGACATCGTTGGATCCCTAGTTACTAGCGGAAAACATGTAACTTTAAGTGGGCCTTCGGGTTGCGGAAAAACAACATTGGCGAAAAAATCACTCGATGGAGCAGGGTTTGGGCCAGGAAATACACATTGGATTTCTGGGAGAGACTATTCAAGTGAATCTACAACAAATGGATTATTCAGCAAAGAATTTTCTTGTGAGGATAATAACGATGAGATTGTTGAGTGCTTGCAGGCTGCAGGTATAGTCATATTGGATGATTTTCACCATCTGCAAGAAAGTGTTAGAAATGAAATCGGTTATAAATTAAAGAGATGGCACGAGCAAGAAATCCGTTTTTTGGTAATTGGTATTGCAAGTTCCAGTAAAAAAATGCTCGACATAGATTCAGAGTTAGGTATTCGGAATGATGTTTATGAAATGAAACGACAGGATGATACATTTTGCGAGAAGGTTATTGATCTTGGAGAAAAACATCTCAATATAAAAATATCAACCGAGTCGCGTAAACAATTTGTATTGGCCGCCGATGGTATACCTTCTGCAATTCAAGTTATTTGTCGAGTTGCTTGTATTAGAAATAAAGTTCTAAAAACTGAATCTGATTGCAAGGATATATCCTGCCAGATGGAAGAAATAAAAGATGGAGTTCTACGGATATATAGAGGCAAATACCACAACAAGCTTATCGGTTTATGTAAGGGTAAGCAACAGGCTAGGTCAGTACACAATACCTATTTCGACATAATAAAGAACATCAGTATTATTGGTAAAGGTGAAATTCATTTTCAAGAAATTCAACAAAGACTTTTAGCTCCAATTACCGATACAAAAGAAAAGGCAAAGAAGACGACCTCATTTCATAACTGCCTAAAATATTTACCTGCCGTGATCGAACAGAGAGGGCTTGACGATGCGATTTATGTAAATCGCGATTCCGAAACTATTTCTATTGAAGACCCATCATTCGGACTATATCTCAACTTAATTGACCTTGATGAAGTAGGGCAGTCTATAAAGCTAAGGCGTACAGGGTCGGGGATTCAGATAATAAGTGCGACACTTTGAGTGGATCGGTAAGAGGAGGTT
>JBALWS010000145.1:0-10838 GCA_036960405.1 Halopseudomonas sp.
ATCTTTTTTGTTCGCCGGTGCGGTTTTCTTAACCGGGGCCGCTTTAGCATTTGCCTTGCTGCCCTGCTCTGCCTTCAGCTGCGCTTCTGCTGCGGCACGAACCGCCTCTTCAGTTGCTTTCTGCTTGTCAGTCTCAGCCTGCAGGCGTGCTGTTTCCACAGCCTGACGACTAGCCGCTACTTCGGCATCGGCACGCTCGCGCGCGGATTCCTCAGCCTGAGTCGCCGCGTCTTCGGCCGCTCGCTCTTCAGGACTCATTTCGTCACGCTTTACGTAGGTACGCTTCTTACGCACTTCAACGTTAACCGTCTTCCTGCTGCTACCCGCTTTCAGGGTGCTGGTTGTCTTACGGCTTAGCGTGATACGCCGTGGCTGAGCAGCAGCCTCTTCGGAATCACCATGACTACGCTTAAGATGTCCAAGCAGCGCTTGCTTCTCGTCTTCGCTGACATTGTCAGATTCGGCACTATGTTCTAAGCCAGCAGCTTTCATTTGCTGCAGCAAACGTTCAACGGGAACGTCCACCACATCGGCAAGCTGTTTTACATTCAGTTCTGCCATCAGTTTGGTACTCCTGTTGAATCGTTACTCTTCGGCTTCTGCAAACCAAGGGGCGCGGGCCGTCATAATTAGCTCACCGGCCTTCGCTTCATCCATCCCATCGATATCCATCAGGTCATCGATTGACTGCTCCGCTAAGTCTTCCATGGTAATGACGCCCTTGCTGGCTAGTACAAAAGCCAAGTGACGATCCATTCCATCCATGGTCAGCAGGTCTTCAGCGGGTTCTACGTCTTCTAATTTTTCTTCCGAAGCGATGGCTAGATTCAGCAACGCATCTTTAGCACGGCCACGCAGCTCATCGACGATCTCTTCGTCAAGGCCGTCGATCTCCAGCATCTCTTCAAGCGGCACATAAGCCACCTCTTCGAGACTAGTAAAGCCTTCTTGAACCAACATCTGGGCAAACTCTTCGTCAATATCCAGGTGCTCAGAGAAGATCTCGGTGATGCCACTGGATTCCTCTTCTTGCTTGGCTACCGCTTGCTCAGCAGTCATCACGTTCAACGTCCAGCCGGTCAATTCACTGGCCAGACGGACGTTTTGACCACCGCGACCAATCGCCATCGCCAGATTCTCGTCGGCCACCGCGACATCCATCGAATGAGAATCTTCATCTACCACGATAGAAGCCACTTCTGCCGGCGCCATAGCATTGATAACAAGCTGGGCAGGGTTGTCATCCCAGAGGATAATATCAACCCGCTCACCGTCCAGTTCGCCGGATACGGCCTGGACACGCGAACCACGCATGCCGACACAAGCACCAATCGGATCGATTCGGCCATCGTTGGTTTTAACCGCGATCTTAGCGCGCGACCCTGGGTCACGTGCGGCACCCCGAATCTCAATAACCTGCTCAGACACTTCAGGCACTTCGATCTTAAACAGCTCTACCAGCATCTCAGAGCAGGTACGGCTCATGAACAACTGAGGACCACGTGCTTCGCTACGCACATCCTGCAAAATCGCACGCATCCGATCGCCCATCCGGAAGGTTTCCCGACCGATCAGTTGATCACGACTCAGCAAAGCCTCGGCATTATTGCCCAGATCGACAATCACACTATCGCGAGTCACCTTCTTAACGGTGCCACTCACCAGTTCGCCAACGCGATCCTGATACTCTTCAACCACCTTGGCGCGTTCGGCTTCGCGAACCTTCTGCACGATGACTTGCTTAGCGGTCTGGGCTGCGATACGACCAAAAGCGATCGACTCGACCTGCTCCTCATGAACATCACCTGCGACCAGCGCGGTATCTTTCTCGTCGGCCTCTTCAAGCGTCAGCTCGGTACCCAACAAAGCTAGCTGGTCGTCGGCGACGACACGCCAGGTCCGGAACGTCTCGTAACCACCAGTAGTACGGTCGATAACAACGCGGATATCAGCATCTTCGTCATAACGTTTTTTGGTTGCGGTGGCCAATGCCAACTCTATCGCTTCGAAAATGACGTTTTTGGGTACGTCTTTCTCGTTAGATACGGCTTCAACAACCAGAAGAATCTCTTTATTCATTCCACTGCCTCTATATACTCCGGATATTTAAAACCGGGGGACAACATTCGCTTTATCAATGGAATCGATCGGCAGCAAATATTCGTGCTGATCAACTACAATGACGACATCCTCTTCTTCAACGCCTTTTAACAAGCCGTTGAATCTGCGCCGCCCTTCGTAGGGAGAGCGCAAGCGCACCTGAATCTGGTGGCCAATAAACTGTATGTATTGCTCTAATGTAAACAGAGGGCGATCCATCCCGGGAGAGGAAACCTCCAGGGTATACTCGCCAGCAATCGGCTCTTCCACATCAAACACACCGCCGACCTGACGACTTACTGAAGCACAATCATCCACCGTTATACCGGCTTCAGCATCGATAAAGATCCGCAACGTTGTATGGCGCCCCTGCGACGCATACTCCACCCCCCAGAGCTGATAACCCAACCCTGTTACGACGGGTGCAATCAATGCGTCTAGCCGTTCACTTTTGGTTGCCACACAAAACCTCTATTTCAGAAACAAAAAATGGGTCAAAGACCCATTCTACTCACCCTATTCAGCTCCACTACACACTGAACGGGCATGCTATACACCTATAAGGCGCTTAACAAAAAGCCCCTAAAAAGGGGCTTTTTGCTTTAAATCCTGCCTCTAGAACTCAAACTCTAACTCAGGGCTTCAATTCGAGGGACAGATTATAAAACTAGCAACCGGCTTATACAAGCTCAGCGGCTGAACTCTTGAACGATAAAAATGGTGCCCAGAGCGGGACTTGAACCCGCACGACCCAAAGGTCACTAGCCCCTCAAGCTAGCGTGTCTACCAATTCCACCACCTGGGCAAATTTTAAATCAATCAACCTTAGGCACGTCAGTGCTAGGCTGAATGACGTCTTCTAACACTGGCGCTTGAACAGGCTGCTCAATAACGATCGGCGTAGGCACGCCCTGATCCGCAATTGACTCGGCCTTTTGCTTGGCATAAACCGCCAAAACAAAGCTGGTCAAGAAGATAGCAGCTGCGATAACTCCAGTCGTACGGCTCAGAAAGCTTCCACTACCCTGGCTACCAAACATAGTCTGAGACGCACCGCTTCCAAAAGCAGCCCCGGCCTCAGCACCTTTACCCTGCTGCAGCAATACCAGCGCAATCAGCGCTACAGCCAATACAACATGAGCAATAAGAATCAACGTTTCCATTATAACTGCCTAATTTTGTCGCTTAGCCCTGAGCCGCACGACAAATTGCTACAAATTCATCGACCTTCAACGAGGCCCCACCCACTAAACCGCCATCGATATCAGCCATCGAAAATAACGATTCAGCATTCGCCGCATTTACACTACCGCCATACACTATAGGCAGTTGCTCTGCGACACTTTCACTCTGCCGCCCAACCTGATCACGAATCGCGCAATGAATCTCTTGCGCTTGATCTGGCGATGCCGTTTTACCGGTACCGATAGCCCAAACAGGCTCATAGGCGACCACTGCATTATTAAGCGCATCAACACCGAGCAAATCGATCACAGCGCTAAGCTGCGACGAGATAACCACCTGCGCTTGACCGCTTTCGCGCTGCTCAAGCGTTTCGCCAACACAGAGTATCGGAATCAACCCCGCAAGCTTAACCGCCTTATACTTAGCCGCTACCTGAGCATCGGTTTCTGCAAACAACGCTCGACGCTCGGAGTGCCCCAAAATCACATAACGACAACCCAGCTCTTTGAGCATCGACAATGCAACTTCACCGGTGAACGCACCCGACTCATGCTCACTGACCGTTTGCGCACCCAGCATGATCGGCGCGTGCTCGATCAAACCAGCCACACGTTCGAGAAACACTGCCGGCGGACAAACCGCAACATCCACGCCACTAAGCCCGGACAAACCTGCATTTAGACCCGCCATCAACTCAGAAATACTCTCTAAAGAGCCATTCATTTTCCAGTTACCGGCGACCAACGACTGACGCATGTTTTAACCCCGTCTCTCAAGCGGGTGGCAATACTAAACAAGTTACTTATAACTTACAAGCACGCCACCATAACAATTCTACAGCCCTCTATCCGATACGATATTGGGCTGCAAAAGCGATAATTAATGATCAATTAAAATTGAGTTTTTACTTCAAAACCAACGACCCGAAACCAAATGACGCAAAAAAAACAACTTAGCCTGCAATCGCCTGCTCGACACCTTGCGCCAACCGCTGCGCCAACCGTGTCACTTGCTCAATATCGGTCCCCTCGACCATGACTCGCACCACCGGCTCGGTACCCGAAGGGCGCAACAAAACCCGCCCCTTTCCGGCAAGCTCAGCTTCAACCTGCTGCACCGCCTGCTGCACCTTGGGAAGCAGGGTGGGATCACCCTTAGCCCGCAAGCGAACATTGATCATATGTTGCGGCAACTTACGCATCTGCGACTTCAGCTCAGCAAGATTACGACCGCTCTGCACCACCGCCTGCAATACCTGTAGCGCGGCGACAATCCCATCGCCGGTCGAGGTTAATTGACGACAGATAATATGCCCGGACGATTCGCCACCCAGATGCCAGCCATGACTGGCCAACTCCTCCATCACGTATCGATCACCGACCTTGGCACGCACAAAAGGAATCGCATGCTCCTTAAGCGCCAGCTCCATGCCGAAATTACTCATCAGCGTGCCGACCACACCGCCTTCAAACTGCCCCTCAGCCTTCAACGCCAAAGCAATGATCACCAGCAACTCGTCGCCATCGACCAACTCGCCAAGGTGATCCACCATGATCAGCCGATCGCCATCGCCATCAAGCGCCAAGCCTAGATCCGCCTCTTCGGCCAGCACTATCTTTTGCATCGTTTGCGGCGAAGTGGAGCCACAGTTCTCATTGATATTGATACCATCGGGCGACGTAGCCAGCTCTAGCACCTCAGCACCCAATTCACGCAATACCTGCGGAGCGATGTGATAGGTCGCACCGTTGGCGCAATCAACAACAATCTTGAGCCCCTTAAGGCTTAGCCCTCGAGGAACAGTACCTTTGCAAAATTCGATATAGCGCCCCGCCGCGTCTTCAATCCGCAGCGCCTTACCAAGCGAGGCCGAATCAGCCGTCGTCATCGCCAGGTCCATCTGCGCTTCGATCGCCCGTTCAATCTCATCGGGCAGCTTGGTGCCATTGGCGGAAAAGAACTTGATGCCGTTATCGGGATAAGCATTATGCGAGGCACTGATAACGATCCCAGCATCGGCACGAAAGGTGCGGGTCAAATAGGCAATAGCCGGTGTTGGCATCGGCCCTAATAACAGCGAGTCAACCCCCGCAGCAGCCAAACCAGCCTCCAGTGCAGACTCGAACATATAGCCGGAGATACGGGTATCTTTACCGATCAAAATTTTACTACGCCCCTGACGGCCGAAGACTTTGCCAGCAGCCCAACCCAGTTTTAAGACGAAATCAGGCGTAATAGGAAATTCACCAACCTGACCACGAATACCATCGGTACCAAAATATTTTCTAGACACTGACTTCCCTCACTATCAATCTAATCCGGCGCTCAATACTGCCTGACAAACCTTAACCACATCCTGTGTCGCCGCTACATCGTGCACCCGTAATATCCACGCTCCCTGGGTTAACGCCAACGCTGCCGCCGCCAGACTACCATAAAGACGCTGATCAACCGATTTATCCAACAACGTACCGATCATCGACTTACGCGAGATACCCACCAACAATGGCGCATCGAGTTGCCGCAAGCGCTGTAGCTGCTGCAACAGCTGTAGATTATGCGACAGGGTTTTTCCAAAGCCAAAACCCGGATCGATTAGCAACTGCTCCGGACCTATCCCAGCCTGCTGACACAGACGCATACGCTGCGCTAAATAGGCAGACACATCCGCCACCACATCCTGATACTCAGGCTGCTTCTGCATCGTCTCCGGCTGCCCCTGCATATGCATCAAACACACCGGCAAGCCGGTCGCCGCAGCCGCCGTCAACGCACCCTCTCGCCCCAGCGCACGCACATCGTTAATCAAGCCACAGCCCGCCTTGGCAGACTCAACCATAACGACAGGTGTGCTGGTATCTACCGACACAACCACATCTAGCTCACGCACTAGCAGCTCAACCGTCGGCACTACGCGATCCAACTCCTGCTGCTCAGAAACCAACACCGCACCCGGCCGGGTCGATTCACCACCAATGTCCAGCAGGGTCGCACCCGCCTGCACCATCGCCTCGGCACGCCGCAGCACGCCCGACAGATCAAGTCGCTCCTGCTGCAGCAACTGGCCGCCATCTGAAAACGAATCCGGAGTGACATTCAAAATCCCCATCACCTGAGGTGTATCCAGCGCCAAACTACGCTGACCGAATTGAAATACCGACTTAGCCATCAATAAATATTTCTCTATCGCTGAATAACAAAAAGGCCGACCTCTGGCCGACCTTTCTTAATTGCACCTAGAGATAAATCAGTGCAGAGGCTTATCTGGTGCTTCCATACCAGGATCAACATCCTGATCTTTCGCATCCGTATCGTCTAACACCGCCTCAGACTCGCCCTCTTCTGCCTCTTTTTCTGCAGCGCCTGGTGGAGTACTACCCTCATCCCAACCTTCGGGCTCACTAACCGGCTGGCGCTCCATCAGCTGACCTATTTGGTCACTATCCAGGGTCTCGTACTTCATCAGCGCCTCGGTCATCGCCTCTAGAATATCGCGATTATCCTCCAACAACTGCTGCGCACGACCATAACAACCATCGATAATGGAACGAATCTCCTCGTCGATCAGCTTGGCGGTATCACCCGACACAGCTTTGCTCGATTGACCCGGCGCACGCCCCCAAGGATCTCCATCTTCATCATCGTATAGCAACGGCCCGAGCTTTTCGGACAATCCCCACTTGGTAATCATCGAGCGCGCCAGTTGGGTCGCGCGCTGAATATCGTTGGAGGCACCTGTGGTCACCCCCTCTGCACCTAGCGTCAACTCTTCGGCAATCCGACCGCCATAGAGACTACAGATCTGACCCAGGATTGACTCCTTGGAGAGACTGTAACGATCCTCTTCCGGCAGGAACATGGTCACACCCAAAGCTCGGCCACGTGGAATAATCGACACCTTGTAGACCGGATCATGGCCAGGCACTAAGCGCCCAATAATCGTATGTCCCGACTCGTGATAGGCGGTATTGAGGCGTTCTGCGTGCGACATCACCATGGAGCGACGCTCGGTTCCCATCAGCACTTTATCTTTAGCTTTCTCAAACTGCTCCATGCCCACCGTGCGCCTATCGCCACGTGCCGCAAACAGCGCCGCCTCGTTCACCAAATTGGCTAGATCAGCACCAGAAAATCCAGGCGTACCGCGCGCAAGAAGATCAGGTCTGACATCATCAGCCATCGGCACTTTACGCATATGCACTTTAAGAATCTGTTCACGACCACGAATATCCGGCAACCCAACCTCTACCTGACGGTCAAAACGCCCCGGACGCAATAACGCTTTATCCAGCACATCAGGGCGGTTAGTCGCGGCAATCACGATGATGCCTTCATTGCCTTCAAAGCCATCCATCTCAACCAACAACTGGTTCAGCGTCTGCTCACGCTCGTCGTTACCGCCGCCCATACCGGCACCACGGTGGCGACCGACCGCATCAATCTCATCGATAAAGATGATGCACGGCGACTGTTTCTTGGCTTGCTCAAACATGTCACGTACACGCGAGGCACCAACACCGACAAACATCTCAACAAAGTCGGAACCCGAAATGCTAAAGAAAGGAACTTTAGCCTCACCAGCAATCGCTTTGGCCAACAATGTTTTACCGGTACCCGGCGAGCCTGACAGCAGCACGCCTTTAGGGATATGACCGCCCAAACGATTAAACTTCCCGGGATCTTTCAGGAACTCGACCAGCTCCTGAACCTCTTCTTTCGCCTCTTCGACACCCGCCACATCGGCAAAGGTGGTCTTGATCTGGTCTTCGCTCAGCAGCTTCGCCTTGCTCTTGCCAAATGACATCGGCCCGCCCTTGCCGCCAGCACCGCCTTGCATCTGCCGCATGAAAAACATGAATACGGCAATGATAACCAGAATCGGGAAACTAGCCACGAGCAACTGACTCCAGATACTCTGCTGCTCCGGTTGCTTACCTTCGATCACGACGCCGTGGTTATACAGATCATCGACCAGCTTCGGGTCTTGCAGCGCCGGACGCACCGTGACAAAACGGCCACCGCTTTGCAGCTCACCACTGATCTCGTAGCCCTCGACCACCACACTGGTGACCTGCTCACTACGTACCTGTTCAATAAACTGAGAGTAACTGAGCTTGTTTGCCTCGGGCTCAGTATTGAAATTATTGAAAACCGTTAACAGCACAGCAGCAATGATCAGCCACAACACCAGGTTTTTTGCCATATCGTTCAAGCGAAGCTCCTTTCAAGCAACATCTATAACCACCATTCTAGAGAAGAAAAACGGCGGTTGTCGGTTCTGCCGTAATGTTACCCTTTAAAACCACGGCAGAGCTGATAAATTTCCCGCGAACGGGCACGAGACGAATCGGGTTTACGCGACTGTACTTTAGTAAAGCTCTGACGCATATCCGCCAAAAGCGGGTCAAAGCCCTCTCCCTGAAAAACTTTGGCCAGAAACACCCCACCGGGTTTTAACACTTGCCGTGCCAAATCTAGCGCCAACTCTACTAAATAGATCCCTCTGGGCTGATCAATCGAGCTCATACCGCTCATATTGGGGGCCATATCGGAAATTACAAGGTCTACCGGACGACCATCGATCGCCGCGAGGATCTGGTCATACACCGACTCTTCGGTGAAATCGCCCTGAACAAACACCACATCAGCCAACCCATCCATCGCTAGAATATCGGAGGAGATCACCCGTCCCGAGCCCCCCACCTTTTCCGCAGCCACCTGCGACCAACCACCCGGCGCCGAACCTAAATCGACCACGGTCATTCCCGGACGCAGCAAACGATCTTTTTTATCCAGCTCGAGCAATTTATAACTCGCTCTTGAGCGATACCCCTCATCCTTAGCCCGTTGGACATAGGGGTCATCAAAATGTTCCTTAAGCCATTGGCCACTACTTTTTGATCGCGCCACGGTATCTCTGCTCCGGCATTCACTTCAAACAATCTACTACCGCACTACTCTAGGCACGACAGCTAAGGTAAAATAGCTCGTCTTTCTAACATCCTTTGTGCGCAGCAGCCTTATCCGGCCGCCCGCCTATGGCAGGTCCAACGAGAGGTTGACCATACTATTATGAGCTTAACAGCCACGCAAAAAAAGCAGTACCGCAGCTTAGGCCACAATCTACACCCGCTAGTCACCGTCGCCGGAAACGGCTTGACCGAAGGCGTTCAGCTTGAAGTCGACCGCGCCTTAGAAGATCACGAACTGATCAAGGTAAAATTCAACGTCGGCGATCGAGAGGTCAAGAAAACACTGATTGCTCAGCTATGCGACCAAGTCCAAGCCGAGATCGTGCAGCAGATCGGCAATATCGCACTGATCTACCGCGCCGCCGAAGAACCCGATCCCAAACTGTCCAACCTGATGCGCTAAGCCCGCCACTCCGGGCTACCAAACCACTGGTAGCCCTATTACCATCGACAACGGTTCAATAGTTCCCGTAAATACGGTCATATTTCATAAAACCCGATCTACATCAATACCCGACCAGATAGATCAGCCATGCCCTGCAAACATTGACCTAGCTCAACCCCTGCTGGCCGATACCTATCTAGACTCCTGCCTCAACACCTATTCACAGGTCTGCAGTTGAGGAGACAAACATTGAACAGCAAATCGACCACCCCCTGGGTCCATCCGCTCGAACTTCGCCACACATACCGACTGCTATCTACCTTGCCGCTAGGCAAGAAGTCATGCGACGAGATCGAACAACTGGCCGACCGTCTTGCCGGTGCCCGCAGCCTATTAGAGCTCAACCAATTGATTCGCCCACTACGACAAGGCAGCGATTAAGCCTCACTGTTCACGCTCAGCAACCACTACACGGCAATTATCGCTATAATCGGCTACCCGATCTTAAATCAAGGTAGCGCACTTCGATGTCATCTTTATCTCCCACCCTATCCTTAGCGATGGAACTGATCGCTCGCCCTTCCGTCACGCCTGACGACAAAGGCTGCCAGGAACTGCTGATCCAACGATTAAAGCAACTAGGGTTCGAGATCGAGCGACTACCTTTTGAAGACGTCACCAACCTATGGGCGCGCCGCGGCAGCCAAGCACCACTTTTTTGCTTTGCCGGCCACACCGACGTGGTCCCATCCGGACCTGCCGAACGCTGGTCCCACCCCCCCTTCGAGCCACAGATCCACGAAGGTAATCTTTACGGTCGCGGTGCCGCCGATATGAAAGGCAGTATTGCTGCCTTTTTAACAGCGCTAGAGCGATTCATCGAACATCACCCCGACCACACCGGCTCGATCGCCCTACTAATCACCTCTGACGAAGAGGGTGATTTCATCAACGGCACTACCCGGGTCATTGATGTACTGGAAGCCCGCAACGAAAAAATAGACTGGTGCATCGTTGGCGAACCGAGTAGCACCCGCCATGCTGGGGATACCATCAAGAACGGTCGTCGCGGCTCAATCAGCGGCACACTCGTCATTCACGGCCAACAAGGCCACGTCGCTTACCCACACCTGGTACGCAACCCGATCCACCTGGCCGCCCCCGCACTCTCCGAACTATCAACAGAAGAGTGGGAC
>JBALWS010000146.1:0-10751 GCA_036960405.1 Halopseudomonas sp.
ATTTCGAGACGTTGCATGGAGATCCTCATCGGGTACGGCTGTGGGCAATGGGGCGATTTTAGCAGTGACCGGTCGACCCGACCACCGGTTAACGCAGGGTTAATGCCCTAAATGCGCTAAAGTTTTGGCAATAGTGGGCGAAGAAAAATAGAATGACTGTTCTTTATTGCTGATCTTTTGCCCGGTTTATTCCATGCGTCGTATGCGTTCTGTGTTGTTGGTACCGTTGTTTGTTATTGCATCCTATTCAGCAGGGGCTGCGCCGGTGGTGTTTCAGGCACCGTTGGATGAGGTGAACTGGCAACTGGAGGCGTCACAGTTTAGCTGTAAATTATCCCAAGCTATTCCTGATTTTGGTACCGCATCGTTTGAGCACGGTGCTGGGAAGGAGCTGCGGTTTGTGCTCAGTTCACCGCAAGCCGAGCTGCTTGGGCGCGAGACCTTGGTGATGGCTGAGTCGCCTCCTTGGCACCCCGGAAGGGGTACCCGCCAGCTTGGTATCATTACCGACGCGGTAAATAGCCAGAGGTTGGTGTTTGATTCGGCCCTGGCTAAGGATATGCTGACCTCGTTGTATCAGGGTCAGATACCCGCGTTGTCGAACAATCGCTGGTACGGAACGGCAACCCCGGTCAAGGTGGTTATTTCATCGGCAAACTTTCTGCAAGCCTATAGCAGTTACCAAGGCTGTGTTACCGGGTTGTTACCGGTTAATTATCAACAGATTGCCCGCTCTGCGGTGTTGTTCCCGTCGGCTCAGTGGCGTTTGTCTGACTCGACCAAGCAGCGGCTGGATCTAGTGGCGCTCTATGTTCAAAATGACCCCAGTGTCGTGTCGATTTTTGTTGACGGTCACTCTGATAATTTCGGCCGTCGTTTGGCTAACCGAGACTTGTCACGTGATCGTGCCGAAGCGGTGAGTCGTTATTTGACCAAAATCGGCGTGTCGGAAGAGATGATTACCACTCGCTACCACGGTGAACGCTACCCGGTGGTGAAGAATAATAATAATGAAAATCGGGGGCGTAACCGCCGCGTAACGGTTCGGCTCGAGCGCGAAGAGTAAGCAAGCTGCTATCTTTTATACAGTTTTCAGAATCAACCTGATGATTCGGTCGCGAGCCTGTCGCGGCTGAACTTTTTGCGTGTATAATTCGCCGATTGAATTGAGTGAGCCCGTCCCGGCTCGATTAACGTCGCTGCAATGTCAAGCTGCGGCGCTATGACGGAGTGAGTAATGTCAGATATCAAAAAAGTAGTGTTGGCCTATTCCGGAGGTTTGGATACTTCGGTAATCGTTAAATGGCTGCAAGAAACCTATAGCTGTGAAGTGGTGACCTTTACCGCCGATCTGGGTCAGGGCGAAGAAGTTGAACCGGCGCGTGCTAAAGCTGAAGCGCTGGGCGTGAAAGAGATCTATATCGAAGATCTTCGCGAAGAGTTCGTCCGTGATTTTGTCTTCCCGATGTTTCGTGCCAACACCATTTATGAGGGAGAGTACCTGCTCGGTACCTCTATTGCCCGCCCGTTGATCGCTAAGCGTCTGATCGAAATCGCCAACGAGACCGGTGCCGATGCGATCTCTCACGGTGCTACCGGTAAGGGCAACGATCAGGTACGTTTCGAGCTGGGCGCCTATGCGCTGAAGCCGGGTGTCCAGGTGATTGCACCATGGCGTGAGTGGGATCTGAACTCGCGTGACTCGTTGATGGCCTACTGTGCCGAGCATGATATCGACGTAGACTTCAAAAAGAAGGGTAAGAAATCACCCTACTCGATGGATGCTAACCTGCTGCATATCTCTTTTGAAGGTGGCGTACTGGAAGATACCTGGACCGAAGCCGAAGATGATATGTGGCGTTGGAGCGTGTCGCCCGAACAGGCTCCCGACAAGCCAACCTATATCGAGTTGACTTATCAGAAAGGCGATATCGTGGCGATCGACGATGAGCCGATGAGCCCTGCTACCGTATTGGAATATCTCAACAAGGTCGGCGGCGACAACGGCATTGGTCGGTTGGATATTGTCGAGAATCGTTATGTTGGCATGAAGGCGCGCGGTTGTTACGAAACACCTGGCGGTACCATCATGTTGCGGGCGCACCGGGCGATCGAATCGATCACCTTGGATCGGGTCGCAGCACACCTCAAAGATGAATTGATGCCGCGCTATGCTGAAATCATCTACAACGGGTTTTGGTGGTCTGAAGAGCGTAAGATGCTACAGACAATGATCGATTACTCGCAACGTAACGTTAACGGTAAAGTACGGTTGAAACTGTATAAGGGCAATGTTGATGTGGTGGGACGTAGCTCGGACGATAGTCTTTTTGACGCGTCGATTGCGACCTTCGATGATGATGCTGGGGCTTACGATCAGAAAGATGCGGCAGGATTTATCAAGCTCAACGCATTGCGGATGCGGATCGCTGCTAGTAAGGGGCGTAGTTTGTTAGAAGACTAGTCGGCTAGCATAGTAAAAAAAGCCCTGATATCTCAGGGCTTTTTTGTTTCACCAGACTTTTTAATGCTCAACCGAGAATAGCGCTTGAGTGGCAACTGGTTTTTGGTACTCTCATAGAGTTTTAATTTGTTGGACGGATCTGTATGGGGGCTCTCCTCGCCGAAAAATCAGTCTTGATCGTGGCCAAGAAACTCGATGCGCTAGGCGTATTGCGGGCTCAGGTCAGCGAGCTGGGTGCGGCAGAAGTGCACGTGGCATCATCGGCCAATATGGCGTTGAGTATGATGCGGATGCAGCCCTTCGATTTTTGTTTTATCGAAAACTGGTTGGGCGATGGCGAGAAAAACGGCTATCAGGTGATCGAAGAATCGATCCACGAGGGGCTCAAGAAGGCCGTCAACAGTCATATTCTTATTCTGCCCGAAGCCAGTACAGGGATTGCCAACGATTCGCTCGAATGCTTTGCCGAATCCTTTTTTGTTAAACCGATTGATCCGAAGCTATTTAAAAACCGGCTCGAGAAGCTGGTTAAACTCAAGCAAGCGATCAAGCCCGCCGAGACGTTGGTGGATCAAGGCGAAAATGCCAAAGCGTTGCAGCTTATCGGCCAGTTGCTACGCAAATTTCCATCCCTGGCACCCTATTTGACCCGACTGCAGGGGCGATTGCTGGTCGCAACGGAGCTTTATCCTGAGGCGGTTGTGCTGTTCGAGCGGGTTGCTGCAGATAGAGGTTCATCCTGGGCCTATATGGGTTTGGGTGTCTGTGCCTATCTACAAGGGCAGTATGTCGAAGCGATGGCACACTTTAATCTGGTGTTGGAGCGTACGCCAGAGAGTATCGAAGCCTTCGATTGGTTGTCACGAATCTACCGAGCTATCGGGCGTAACGTAGAGGCGCAAAAGTTATTAGAAAAGGCGGTCAAAGTGCAGCCGACAGCGCCTGTGTTGCAATCTGGCTTGGGTAATGTTGCTAGCGAGAATAGCAATTGGTCGGTCGCGACCGAGGCGTTTCGTAGCTCGGTAAAATATGCCCGCCACTCCTGCCATCAGCAACAGAATAATTATTTTGGTCTGGCCCGTTGCCTGCAAACTCAGGTTTCGCCTCGCGGCGGCAATAGCTCGTCAAAGGCAGAGCAGGAAGCGGTTAGAACGCTCGAGGATGTCGTATTTGAGTACCAGCAGGATCAGCTTATTCGCTTTAAGTCTCGACTGATGACGTCCGAAACCTATCGCTTATCGGGTGATCTTGCGCGCGCCAATGCAGCAGCTAAGGATGCTTTCGAGGTCTACAAAGCGCTAGATGATAGTGCCCAGGCGGAAGAGTTGGATAACCTGCTGGAGGGGGTGGAAGGTACCTCCTTGCAAGAGCAGGTTGAAGAGTATAAAGCCGATTTCAGCCGCCGTGTGTTTACCGAGACGGAGTGGGGGCGCAATAACCTGAAAGGGATGGGTTTGTACCGCAAAGGGCGTTTTGACGAAGCCTTGGAGTGCTTTTTGAAGGCGCTTGAAACCGTGCCCAATAGCCCCAGTGTGCTGTTGAATCTGGTTCAGACCGGCTATGAATTGATTCAGCAGCACCCTGAAAAAGCAGCCGATGTATTGGCGATCTGCAATGAAAAGCTGCTTAATGTCAGTATCGGAGCGATGAACAGTAAGCAGCAAGATCGCTTCCGCGCCTTGAGCACTCGCCGTGCGGTACTGGCTGATCCCGACCAAGGTCACGACGACTAGCTTCGATTTTCTATCGCCGCTGTTATTTCTGAACTTAATCTTCCGCTGAAAGCCTATACTTTAAATGGTTCGACTGTTTTTGTCTGGACCTGTTGTTTAGGGACTTGTTCGCAGGTTCTTTAGGCTTTAGTCCCGGGTTATTCGGGAGGGGGTGTGATGCTTCATATTGCTGTTTTGGAGTCTGATCGTTACTTGGCGGAAACCATCATGGGCTGGCTTGAGCAGGCCGGTCATCGCTATACCTGCTGTTCACAACCTGCTGAGTTTCTTGCCTGCTTATCTCAGCAGCCGTTTGATCTGTTGCTGCTGGATTGTGCCTGCGCCGATCGGGCTTGCTTTGAATTGATCGAACAGGGGCTGGCTTGTCAGTCTGAGCGAATACCGCTGTTGTATGTCGCTGAACCAGGCGCTGAAGCCGATATTGTTCGAGCTTTAGAGCATGGTGCAGATGATTATGTAGTGAAACCGCTTAAGCCTGATGCGCTGCTACCTCGTATTCAGGTGCTGGTACGGCGCTTTGGTAGCCAGGCCAAGGAGCAACTACCCGAGGTGCAGCAGTTTGGCTTGTTTACGATTGATCGAAAGCAGCGAGCGGTGAGCCGGAGTGGTGAGGCGGTGGTGTTGACCGATAAAGATTACTGTCTGGCGGATTATCTGTTTACCCATCAGAATCAATTACTGTCGCGACACCGGTTGTTAACCGAGGTCTGGGGCGTTAGCCAGCAGGTTAATACCCGGACAGTCGATATGCATATCAGCCGATTGCGTAAAGCTCTGCTGTTAGAAGGAACCGGCTATGAAATTCAAACGGTTCACCAGCACGGTTATCGCCTGCAAAACATCGAATAACAGCGGTTTCAGACCGTGGCACCAGTGGCTTGAAATTGCATTCATTAGTGGCGATAGATACAATCGCCACCGCTGCTGACCCCGCAAAATCGATTAATTAGGGCCAATAAGGCCCTTTTTGTTTTTGTAGACACCCCTTTGACTAAGTTGAACGAATGAAATCACACAAAATCACCACCGCTCCGATTCCTATGCGTAACGTAGGGCCAGTCAAAGTGATTGGTGACGAAGTGAACGATGAAGTGATGGTGCCGCTAGCGACATACGAGACTCCGTTGTGGCCATCGGTAGGCCGCGGGGCTCGGGTGACCAAACTAGCCGGTGGTATTCGAGCAACGGTGATTGATGACCGGATGAGTCGTTCGATCTTGCTCGAGGCTGCTGATGCCGGCGCGGCGCTGAAGGCGGTTAACAGTCTCAAAGCACGTTTGGCTGATCTTAATGAGGTGGTTGGCCAGTCGAGCCGGTTTGCCAAGCTGATCGGTATCAACTCGCAGATCGTTGCCAATTTGATCTATTTACGACTTGAATTCACCACCGGCGATGCCTCGGGTCATAACATGGTGACCAATGCCGCCGACCGGTTGTTTCCGTGGATCTTGCAGCAGTATCCGCAGCTTAGTTACGTGTCTATCTCTGCTAACTATTGCTCGGATAAGAAGGCCACGGCGGTCAACGGTATCCTTGGGCGGGGTAAATATGTTGTTACCGAGGTTACGATCCCTCGTGAGCTGTGCCAGCGTCGTTTAAAAACCACCCCTGAGAAAGTGGTTGAACTTAATATTAAAAAGAACCTGATCGGTACCCTGTTGGCTGGCGGATTGCGTAGCGCCAATGCCCACTATGCCAATATGCTGCTAGCGTTCTATCTGGCCACCGGTCAGGATGCCGCCAATATTGTCGAAGGTTCGCAGGGGATGGTTCACGCCGAAGTGCGCGATGGAGATCTCTACTTCTCCGCCACCTTACCGAATTTGATTATGGGCAGTGTTGGTAACGGAAAAGGACTCGATTTTGTCGAGAAGAATCTTGAATTGCTGGGCTGCAAGGAGGAGCGCGAGCCCGGTGAAAATGCCCGTCGGCTGGCGATCTGGTGTGCCGCAACCGTACTCTGCGGTGAGTTGTCGTTGATGGCAGCGCAGACCAATCCCGGTGAGCTGATGCAATCGCATCTGTCGATGGAGCGCTAAACCGGCGATGACCGATTCAACCAACAACCGAAAAACCGAACATATTCGAGTGATCGAGTCCGACACCGAGGTTGACCGTAATAAAAGCTATTTTGATCAAATCCGCCTGCGTCACCGGGCGTTGCCCCAGCTAGATCTGCAACAGATTGATCCTAGTTGTGAGTTTTTGGGTAAAAAATTGAGTTTCCCGTTGCTGATCTCCTCCATGACCGGAGGCGATGATGAGCAGCTACGAACGATTAACCGCAATCTGGCGATTGCTGCTCAGCAAACTGGGGTAGCGATGGCGGTCGGGTCGCAGCGGGTGATGTTTACCCATGCTGCGGCACGTAGTAGCTTTGAGCTGCGCCGCTATGCGCCCGATGCGCTACTGATGGCCAACCTAGGTGCCGTTCAGCTCAACTACGGTTTTGCCGCCGAGCAAGCCCAGGCGGCCATCGACTGTGTTGGTGCTGATGCGCTGTACTTGCATCTCAACCCGTTGCAGGAGGCGGTTCAACCCGAGGGTGATACCAATTTTGCTGACCTGGATAAGCGCATCGGCGAGGTCGTGACTGCAGTAGATCGACCGGTGATCCTGAAAGAGGTCGGTGCCGGGCTGGCCCCCGAAGATATCGAACTGGGTTTGGCCCAAGGGGTGAAGCATTTCGACCTGGCGGGCTGCGGTGGCACATCCTGGAGTCGGATAGAGCACCATCGTCGTCAACAATCCACCGAGCGACCGTTGGGTTTGCTATTCCAGGATTGGGGGACTCCGACGCCGTTGGCATTGCATCTTTCTCAGCCATATATGGGGCAGGCGCAATTTATTGCTAGTGGTGGCCTTAGAACCGGTATCGACATGGTGAAATCTGTTATACTCGGCGGCTCGCTTTGTGGCATGGCGGTTCCTTTTCTAAAACCGGCCATGGTTTCCCCCGAAGCGGTGATTGCAAGTATTGAACAAGTTAAACATGAATTTGTAACGGCGATGTTTCTGCTAGGAGTGCCCGATGTTGCCGGGCTGCAGTTGAACGATGCGTTACTGCTGGATAAGCAATAGGATTTTTACTACGTATGTCCGTCGGTATTGATGATATTAGTTTTTACACGTCGAATTTCTACCTCGATCTCAAGAGCCTAGCCGACGTCCAGAATATCGAAGCAGACAAGTACTACCAAGGAATTGGTCAGGAAAAAATGGGCATCGTTGGCGCCGATGAAGATGTCGTCACGATGGCTGCTGCGGCAGCATTACCATTATTTGAACGCTGCGATAAATCCTCCATAGATACGCTGATGTTCGCGACCGAAACCGGTATCGATCAGTCCAAGGCGGCCGGTGTGTTTGTTCATGGTTTGCTTGGCTTGCCCAGCCGTTGTCGGGTAGTCGAACTCAAGCAGGCATGCTATTCGGCGACCGCAGCGATCCAGATGGCCTGTGCGATTGTCGCGCGTGAGCCGCATCGTAAGGTGCTGGTGCTGGCGTCTGATATCGCCCGTTATGACCTGGCTTCATCGGGTGAAGCGACCCAAGGTTGCGGTGCGGTAGCGGTACTGGTTAGTGCCAACCCTAGGTTGGTCGAAATTCACCCGCAATCGGGCCGTTACACCGAAGATGTGATGGACTTCTGGCGTCCTAACTACCGTTCAACCGCGTTGGTTGATGGTAAGTATTCCACCAAGATTTACCTTAAAGCGCTCAAGCAAGCTTACGCCGATTATATCGAGCAGGGCGGCACCGCGTTTGAACAGCTCGATTATCTCTGTTACCACCTGCCATTTAGTCGTATGGCGGAGAAAGCGCAGACTCAGTTAGCGCGCTTTTCTGGCAGTGAGCGCGATGTAGAAGCGCGAACGGCGATGACCGCACCGACGCTAAATTACAACCGTACTATCGGTAATAGCTATACCGCCTCGATCTATATCGGCCTGACCTCGTTGTTGGACCACGCCGATGAAAACTTGTCGGGTAAGCAGGTTGGTTTCTTTAGCTATGGTTCGGGCTGCGTAGCCGAGTTCTTCAGCGGCACCGTGGTAGCGGGATATCGTGTTTATCTGCATACCTCGGGTCATCAAGCGATGCTAGACGCCCGTACCGAGTTGAGCTATACGGAATACCTCAAGTTTTATAACTTCGAGTGTCCCGCCGACGGTGGCGATCACCGTATGCCGGAGCAAACCACTGGCCCATTCCGGTTGGCCTCCATCGATCAGCACAAGCGGATATACTGCGCTCGCTAATGGTCGCCAGGGCACCAGCCAAGGCGATTCTTAGCGGCGAGCATTCGGTTGTATATGGTATGCCGGCGCTGGCGTTGGCGCTGCCGCTATATGCAACCGTAACGTTCTCTCGTGGCACCAGCGCCGATCAGATCGAGTTGGTGTTGAGCGATCTTAATAAACGTATAGAACTCGACCCTCTCCAGCTAGGCGCCTTTCAACAGCAGTGCGAGCAGCGTTATCAATGCTTTGTAGCCGGTGAGTTGGCGATCGAAGCGGTGCTGCCCAATCCCTCCGATCTTTATCATTACGCCTTATCGCTCTGGCCCGATGCAGCCGAGTCGCTAGTTGGCTATCGAATTGAATTGACCTCGATGATCGAGATTGGCTCGGGCATGGGGTCATCTGCGGCGACGGTGTCGGCACTGCTGACGGCGATGTCAGGCCAATTCAAGCAGCCTTTACCTATCGATGAATTGATCGAGCTGACCACCCGCTGTGAGCGATTGCAGCACGGCCGCTCCAGTGGTCTGGATCCGGCGGTGTGTAGCCGGGGAGGGTTGATTCAATTTCAGCAGGGCGTTACTCAATCGCTGCCGGTAGCATTGGATCATCACTGGTACCGGGTCGATAGCGGACGCCCGCAAACGACTACAGGTCGTTGCACCAGTCAGGTAAGGCAGCAATTTGGCGATAGTGATATCTGGTCCGAGTTTGGTGATATCACTCGGCAATTGGCCTTAGCATTACAACGCCGAAATACCGATCAAATTGTTACAACCCTACGTCATAACCACCGTTTACTCTGCCGGATCGGTGTCGTGCCCGAGCCGGTGCAACGCTTTGTCGCCGCAGTGGCGCAGCGCGGTGGTGCAGCTAAAATAAGCGGTTCTGGTGCGATCAGCGGCGATCAGGGCGGTATGGTACTGGTCTATTACCCCGATGATCGAGATCTGGATACCGCTGTATTAGGATATGACTGGCAAAAAATGGAGATGGACCGGAATGGCGCACAACTTCGAAATTAGAGCTTCGGCGCCCGGCACGTTGATGCTGCTTGGTGAGCACGCGGTGCTGCACGGCTCTAGAGCCTTGGTGTTGGCGGTGGATAAGCGTATCCGGGTGCGGTTAAGCCCGCAATCTGCGCGGATGGTGCGGATCGATTCATCGCTGGGTAGTTATGAGAGCAGCCTTGACCTGCTGCGTGAAGATTCGCGTTTTCGCTTTGTCCTCGCCGCCATTAACCAATTTAAAGAACGGGTTCCGACTGGTTTTAGCTTAACCATCGACTCCGACTTCTCACACCAGGTGGGGCTCGGCTCATCGGCGGCGGTCACGGTGGCGGTGCTGGCGGTATTAAATTATTGGCTCGATCAGCAGTGCGATTCGCAGTTGCTGTTAGAGCAGTCACGCCAAACTATGCTCGAGGTTCAGGGGCGCGGTTCGGGTGCCGATCTGGCTGCGGCGATCGAGGGTGGCTTGGTCGCCTACCATCAGAGTGGCGAGCGGCAGAAGTTCGACCAGCTCCCCGACATCGGCCTTTATTACTCGGGCTACAAGGTCAAAACGCCGGAGGTGTTGCAGCAGGTGGCCGAGGCCAGTGAGCAGCTGCCGCAGCTCTACGATGAACTATACCGGTTGATGAGTCTGTGTGCCGAGCAAGCCTGCCAGGCAGCACAAGACGGCGATTGGCCCCAGCTGGGCGGCTTGATGAACCTCTATCAAGGGCTGATGGACGCGCTGGGGGTCAACGATGCCAAGCTGTCCGAGATGGTTTATACCTTGCGCCAGTCGGACGCGGTGTTGGGCGCCAAGATTTCCGGTTCCGGGCTCGGTGATTGTGTCATATCGCTGGGGCGTCCCGATAAAGCGCCTGAATTTGAAGCTATCCCGGTCAAGGTCGCTCATCAAGGCGTCGAAGTCGATTACGCTTGAGTAGCAGGCAGCAGAAAGAGAGAGTTATGAGCGATTCAAATAGTGTCCGCCAAATTGTCCAGGCCCAGTTACCCGCCTCGCGTCAGCCGCGGACCCAAGCGCAAGCGTTTGCACCGAGCAATATCGCGCTGTGCAAATACTGGGGTAAGCGTGATAAGGCGCTCAACCTACCGGTCAACCCGAGCCTGTCGATCAGTCTTGGTGAGCTGGGTAGCCAGACCCGTCTCAGCCACATTGAGGCAGAACACGATCAGGTCAGCCTCAACGGTAAAACGTTGCCATTAGACAGCGCCTTTGCCAGCAAAGTGGTCAATTTTATCGACCTATTTCGCGATGATAGCGACTCGCGCCTGCTGATCGAAACCCACAACTCGATCC
>JBALWS010000147.1:0-10637 GCA_036960405.1 Halopseudomonas sp.
CCGGGTTCGAACGCCTGTTGGTTCGCACCGAAGCGGTGCTGGACTGGATCTTCCGCGCCATGATGATCCTGGCCGGTCTCGGCTTGGCCGCGCTGATGTTCGCTCAGGTGGTGATGCGCTATGTACTGGAATCGCCGTTCGCCGGCATCGAGGAAGCCGCCGTATTGTTAGGCGTTTGGATCTACTTTCTGGGCATGGGCTACGCTACCCGGGTCCGCGAGCATATTCACGGCGGCATTGTCAGCCTGGTGGTTAGCGATCCCTTTAAGATCCGCCTAATCCGCTTCATCGGCTCGGTGATCTGCATGATCGCCGCCGCTGTGTTTGGCTATTTCGCCTGCAAGTACGCCTTTTTTGTGATTGAAAAGGGGCGCACGAGTATCAATTTGAAGTGGCCGCGAGGGCTATGGAGCGGCAGCATGATCATCGGTTTCGCCATGATGATGGGCTACTTCCTGCTGGAGGCGATCAACGAGTTCCGCGACCTGCGCGCCAGCCGCCGTTCCGTCACCCCCACAACCTCTGGCCAGGAGTAACTTCCAATGACACTGTTTCTTATTGCCATGCTGGTCGTGGTGGTACTGCTGCTGATCGAAATCCCGGTCGCCTTTGCCTTTGGTATCGGCGCCCTGCTGTTCTCCGTTACTACCGGTAACAACATCTCGTTCCTGATCCCCCATGGCTTCAAAACTGCCAGCGGCTTTGCACTGCTGGCGCTGCCGTTGTTTATTTTCGCGGGGGTTTTGATGGCCGAGGGTGGCATCTCAGAGCGACTGCTTAACTTCGTTAACGCCTTCGTCGGTCGCATCCGAGGCGGTCTAGGGGCCGTGACCGTGCTGACCTGCGCGCTGTTCGGTGCTATCTCCGGTAGCTCCTCGGCAGCCATTGCCGCCATCGGCCAGATCATGATTCCACGCATGGTCAAGGAAGGCTATCCCGAAGGGCATGCCACCGCGCTGGTTGCCTGCTCCTCGGTGCTGGCGCTGATGATTCCGCCCAGCATCCCGATGATCATCTTTTCGATCACCGGCGGCTTGTCGGTGGGGGCTGCGTTTCTCTCCACCATTATCCCCGGCATCTTGCTGACGCTGGTCTATTGCGGACTCAACTTCTGGTTTTTGCGCAATGACACCAATATCCGTGTCGATCCGCCGTTGCCGATGGCTCAGGCGGTACGGGGCATTGCGGTATCCGGCTATAACGCGGGGTTTGCGCTGTTGATGCCGGTACTGATCCTGGGTGCCATCTACAGCGGTATCGCTACGCCTACCGAAGCTGCGGCCATCGCGGTGATGTACGCCATCCCTGTGGGGTTGTTTATCTACAAGGGACTGTCGTTCCGGTCTCTGGGTACTGCTACAGTCAGGGCGGTGATCATGACCGGTTCGATCATGGCGGTGCTGTTTTTCTTGTTTATCATGAGTCGGGCGATGATCTTGGAGCAGATACCCAAGCAACTGGCGGAATCGTTGCTGATGATATCGGACAACAAGTATGTGATCTTACTGATGATCAACGTGCTGTTGTTGCTCATCGGGATGATCGTCGACGATATTTCAGGCAGCGTGCTGGCGGCGGTAATTTTCCTGCCGGTCGTGCAGGAGCTGGGTATCCATCCGATCCATTTCGCCGCCATTGTCGGGGTCAATCTGGGGCTGGGCAACGTCACCCCTCCCTGTGCGCCGATGCTCTATATGGCAGGAGGGGTCAGCAAGCTACCGCTTGATCGGTATATCAAGCCGACGCTGAAGCTGCTCTGCTTCGGCCACCTGCCGATGGTCCTGATAGTGACCTTTATCCCCAGTCTGTCGCTGTTCCTGCCTCGACTGATGATGGGCATCAGCTGATCCTATATATCTAGTAATTGTAACGGCTAGGATGTGATCCCAGTTCCTCAAAGAACTGGATCACGGCCCGGCACCATATCGGCAATACCAACGATAACTTCAGGGAGTACTGATGAGCTTTGATGCGACTGATTTTTCAAAAGGCGCCGCTTTTATTGGTGGTCGGTTGGTGCCTATTTCTGAGGCGAAAATTTCCATCCTCGATTGGGGGTTCCTGCATTCGGATGCCACCTATGATGTCGCGCATGTCTGGAAAGGGAAGTTTTTTCAGCTCGAAAGCCACATCGATCGTTTCTTTGCGGGGATGGGAAAACTTCGCATGACCCTCCCTCATAATCGGGAGGATTTGCGAGCAATTTTGATGGATTGCGTACGAGCCAGTGGCATGCGTGATGCCTATGTAGAAATCATCTGTACACGCGGTTTGCCGGAGCCGGGCTCGCGTGACCCGCGTACCTGCACAAACCAGTTTTTTGCCTTCGTGGTGCCGTTTGTCTGGATATCGCCTCCCGAGAAGCCTGGACTAGATTTGGTGGTGAGTTGCCGGCAGCGAATATCGCCAGAGTCAATCGACCCGACCGTCAAGAACTACCATTGGCTGGATCTCGTGATGGGGCAATTTGAAGCTTATGATCGAGGCGCCGAAACGGCGGCGGTTGTTGATACCAATGGTAACTTGGTTGAAGGACCGGGGTTTAATATTTTTGCTGTCCATGGTCGCACCCTGACCACGCCAGCGCGTGGCATGCTCGAAGGCATTACCCGCCGAACAGCCATTGAACTGGCGCTCGAGCAGGGCTATGAAGTCGTGGAGGGCGAGCTGGCTGCCGACAAAGCGCGAAGCGCTGATGAGATCTTTGTTACCAGTACCGCGGGGGGCATCATGTCCGTTTCGAGCATCGATGGGCAGGTGATTGGTCAAGGGGGAGCGGGTTCGGTGACACGGGCATTACAACAAGGTTACTGGGCGCGCCATGATGACCCTCAATACACGCTTGCTGTGGAATATGGGTGATCGAGTCAAACGCGTGTTGCAGCCTTCTATCTTGCGATAGTACTACGACCAGTGAGGCTCGATTCGGCGCTATTGGAGTGGTGGCCTAGCGTACTACCTGGTTTGCACTAAAGAGTCTTCGGTTTAGCCGCCATTGCAAACTTTCAGGCAGTGGCTGCTAGCTATAGTTAAATCCAGCTGAATATTTGCAGGGCCACTGATGAAGCCAATCAAGACACAGCGTTACCACTCTCCTTATGGTGAAATACTGCTTGGATCCTATGACAACAAGCTCTGTGTCTGTGACTGGCTCGATAGGCGAACTCGACTGTCGATCGATGCACGGATACAAAAGTTTTTCGGCTCGACCTACCGAGAGCAGCCGTGTCCGGTCATTGATTTGGCGATCGTTCAGCTTGATGAGTACTTCAGCCGAGCGCGCAGCCAGTTCGACATTGCATTGGCTCTGGCCGGGACAGAATTTCAACAACGGGTATGGCGTGCGCTGCTTAACATCCCCTTCGGCAGTACGCTGAGTTACCTGCAGCTTGCCCAGATTCTGGGTAGCCCATCAGCGGTAAGGGCGGTGGCCAATGCCAACGGCGCCAATGCGCTGTCTCTGTTTGTTCCTTGTCATCGTATTATTGGTAGCGACGGCAGTTTAACCGGCTATGCCGGTGGGGTTGATACCAAGCAGCGGCTATTGGCGCTGGAGTCCGCCCAGCAATATCTGCAGTTGGACTAAGGTTAGGCGCCTCGGGACAACCCGTTACTCTGGGTCAATCCGTTATTGGGGGCTACGAAGCTGCCCCTAACTCGCCTTCGTGTCACCATGAAGGTCGCGGATGATGGCGATAAACAGCTCCCGCGCCCGGTTGCTCTTACCATGACTACGGGTGATCGCTGCCACGCCTAACTGGTAGTGTTTCACAGTCGGGATTAGCATTTTCAACTCGTTGGCAGCAACATAATCGGCGACGTACTTATCCGGCATAAAACCGGTGTAGGCGCCCGATAGGATCATCGCTAGTCGCGCCTCGTAGAAGTAGGAGATGGCCGATTTATTCATATCGGCCAGCTGTTCGCCGACCTCGGGGCTGGTCTGTACTCCGGCATGCACCACCTTGCTAGCCAGCACCCTCGCCTCGAAACCGGGATCTCGTTCCCCATCATGATTGGCAGCAAACAGCGGATGTTGGCGACTGCAGTAAAGGTGGCACTCGTCGCTGTAGAGCGAGCTGTAGTCCAGCCCTTCAAATTGACGGTGAAACGGTATGAAACCGATATCGGCTTCGTCGTTTAGCACCATCCGCTCGATATCGGTCAGCGCCTTGACGTCCAGTAGCACCTTGACGTCGGGCGCCTCAAGCGAGAAACGGGCAATCGCCTCGGGGATTTGCGCCTGTGGGTCCATGCAGACGGTGTCACTGGCGATTATCCGCAGCTCGCCGGTCAGCGCTACGTGCAGTGCGTTGACACCAGCGCGAAACGCCTCCAACGATGAGAACAATTCCTTCATCAGGTCGTAGACCTCGACCCCCTCCTCGGTCAACGCGAAGCCAGCCCGACCACGACGGCACAGTTTTAGGTTGAGGCGCTGCTCCAGATTGGCAATATGGATGCTGATAGTGGAGCGACCAATACTCAGCTCGGTTTCCGCTGCAGCAAAACCGCCGCTCTCTACCACTGCCTTAAATACCTTTAACAGCCGGATCTCGTAATCGGCTACCTGGCCGAGCTTAATGGTCAGATCTTTCTTCACCTAACTCCCCTATTCAACCGAAGCCACAACTGGCCGACAATCTTATTGTTTGATGGCAATCAACGTTAACTATAAAACGATAGTATTTATCATACATAGTAGCCGCTTTACTATCCCCAGACTGGTTATAAATGACCGACACAATCCAACAGATTATCGCAACAGTACAACAACACTTTATTTAAACCCCAATAACGGTAGGCACCCCATGACTCTAACTCTCAACAACAGCGCCTTGCTCAAGCAGCAAGCTTTTATCAACGGCGAGTGGAGTGACGCGGCTAGCGGCAACCGTTTTGGCGTAACCAACCCTAGCAACCTCGAGCCGATTGCCGAGGTACCCAATATGGGGGCGACTGACACACTCGCGGCGATCGATGCTGCCGATCAGGCACTGGCTGGCTGGGGCGCACTGACTGCCAAAGAGCGTGCGGCTAAACTGCGGGCCTGGCACGATCTGATCCTGGCCAACCAGGATGACCTAGCCCGTATCATGACGACCGAGCAGGGTAAGCCACTGGCTGAAGCCAAAGGCGAAGTCGCCTACGGCGCTTCTTTTATCGAATGGTTCGCCGAAGAAGCCAAGCGGGTCTACGGTGACGTGATCCCGGCTCACGGTCCCGATAAGCGAATCATCACCATCAAGCAACCGATCGGCGTTGTTGCCGCGATCACTCCTTGGAACTTCCCGATTGCGATGATCACCCGCAAAGTGGCACCGGCTCTGGCTGCAGGCTGTACCGTAGTGGTCAAGCCCGGTGAAGACACCCCGTTATCGGCGCTGGCGCTGGCCGAGCTGAGCGTTCAGCCCGGTATTCCAGCGGGCGTGTTCAATGTCATCACCACGATGGATTCACCGACCGTCGGCAAGACCCTGTGCGACGATAGCCGGGTTCGCAAACTGTCGTTCACCGGCTCGACCCCGGTCGGCAAGCTACTGATGCGTCAGTGCGCCGATACGGTCAAGAAGGTATCGCTGGAGCTGGGCGGCAACGCGCCCTTTATCGTTTTTGACGATGCCGATCTGGATGCGGCGGTGGCCGGTGTCATGGCTTCTAAGTTCCGCAATGCCGGTCAGACCTGTGTCTGCACCAATCGCATTCTGGTTCAGGATTCGGTCCACGATGCCTTCGTCGCCAAGCTCACCACCGCCGTCAAAGCGCTGCAACTCGGTGACGGCTTCGGCGAGGGAATCACCACCGGCCCGCTGATCAACGCCAAGGCGGTGACCAAGGTCAAGCGGCTGGTCTCCAACGCGGTCAAGGAAGGCGCACAACTGATTTTGCAGGGTGCGACCGATGATCTGAACGAAAACTTCTATGCCCCCACCATCTTGACCGATGTCACTCCAGAGATGGAGATCGCCAACGAAGAGATCTTCGGTCCGGTCGCCACCGTGTTTCGATTCAGCCATGAAGCCGAGGCCGTACGCATCGCCAACGACACCCCATTCGGCCTGGCTGCGTACTTCTACGCCCGTGATATCGGTCGGGTCTGGCGTGTCGGCGAGCAGTTGGAGTACGGCATGGTCGGTATCAACGAAGGCATCATTTCGACCGAAGTGGCACCGTTTGGCGGCATCAAAGAGTCCGGTATTGGACGCGAGGGTTCCAAGTACGGCATCGAAGACTTCGTCGAGATTAAGTATCTATGCATGGGCGGCATCAACTAACAGCAGGTTAAAAACCGGCTGACCCATTTTCCAAACATAAAACGAATTCGAGGAAACCAATATGAACAACGCATCAATGCAGCAACGTAAAGACGCCGCTTTCGCCCGTGGTCAGGGCACCCTGACCCACGCCTACATTGAAAAGGCCAGCAACGCCGAGTTGTGGGACATCGAAGGGAACCGTTATATCGACCTGGGTAGCGGCATCGCCGTGGTCAACACCGGCCACAACCACCCCAAGGTACAGGCAGCAGTGCAGGCGCAGCTGGAAAAGTTCAGCCATACCTGTGTCATGGTTACCCCTTACGTTTCCGCCGTTGAACTGGCCGAAAAATTGAACGCTGCGGCACCTGGTGATACGCCGAAAAAGACCATCTTCGTCACGACGGGTGCCGAAGCCGTTGAGAACTGTGTCAAGATCGCCCGTGCCCATACCGGCCGTGCTGGTGTGATCGCCTTCAACGGCGGTTTTCACGGTCGCACCAACATGACCATGGGTTTGACCGGCAAGGTGGCACCTTACAAAGCGGGCTTCGGACCATTCCCCGGTGAGATCTACCATGCCCCGTTCCCTAACGCCTACCACGGTGTCACGGTCGAGCAGTCACTGGCGGCACTGAACAACCTGTTCACCTGCGACATCGAACCCGCCCGCGTAGCGGCGATTATCATCGAGCCGGTTCAGGGTGAAGGCGGTTTCTATCAGGCACCAGCCGAGTTCATGCAGGCACTGCGCGCACTGTGCGACCAGCACGGCATCGTCCTAATCGCCGATGAAATCCAGACCGGTTTCGGCCGTACCGGCAAGATGTTCGCCAGCGAGCATGCCGGTATCGAGCCAGACCTGATGACCATGGCCAAAGGGATTGCCGGTGGCTTCCCAATCGCCGCAGTGGTCGGCAAGGCCGAAATTATGGATGCACCGATGCCCGGTGGACTGGGCGGCACTTACGGCGGTTCGCCATTAGGTTGCGTCGCGGCGTTGGCGGTACTGGATGTGATCGAAGAGGAGCAGCTATGCCAACGCGCGACCGAGGTCGGAGCTAGCATCGTTGAGAGCCTCAAAACGCTGCAAAACAAGTACCCGCACAAGATCGGTAACGTCCGCAACCTGGGTGCGATGATCGCAATGGAGCTGGTTAATGAAGGCGACGTCAACCGCCCAGACGCGGTGCTGACCAAGGCGATCGTCACCGAAGCGGCACGCAACGGTCTTATCCTGTTGTCGTGCGGCATTCGTGGCAATGTGATTCGCTTCCTACCGGCGCTGACCATCACCGATGCGTTGATCGAAGAGAGCATGCAGTTGCTGGATAAAACCTTCGCTGCGCTCCTGTGATCGGTTAACCCAAACCTCACGGCCGGCACCCTGTCGGCCGTCGTTAATACTTATCTGGCATTAGCCTTTTACTGTTCCATTTCACGCTCTTAATCATCAAACAGGTCGCCAGGACCCGGAGCTTTATCATGTTCGATACCCGCCAACTAAAAACAACATTGGTATTGGATCAGCTCGCTGAACTGATTCGGCGACGCCAACCTGCCCACCAGGTCGATTCGCTGGTCGCCTTTGCGCGTGACTACCTGGCCGACAGGCTAACCGAATCGCTAGCTGATTCAGAGCTAGACGACGTCTATACGAATCTACTTAGCTGTTGGCGCTTTATCGAACGCCAACAAGCTAGTCAGGTTAAAACACCACAATGGGAACAGTCGCTAGGCAATAGCGCTCTCGCCTACCGCGGCGCGTTTCCAAGCGCCTACCGTGACCATTTCTCGACCGCCACTGCGCAGCAAGATATCGAGCTATTGGATCAGCTCAGTGGTTCGGATGCGATTAGTTGTGGTTTCTCGGACTCTAGCGATCAAACTCCAGGACGATTACATTTCAAGCTCTACACCACCCAAGATTCGCTGGTGCTGTCCGATGTCGTCCCGATTTTGGAAAACCTGGGAATGAAGGTGGTCGGCGAGCACCCCTACGCAATCAATCGAGCCGACGGGCAAAGTTTCTGGATCCATGACTACACCCTGGCGTTCCACGATCAAGACTACGATTATCTGCAGAACCCCTCTTCGTTGGCGTTAGATGCTGACGGATTACACCAGTTGTTTCAGCACGCGTTTATCAATACTTGGCACAATCAAGCGGATAACGATCCCTTTAACAAACTGGTCATGAAGGCGGGCCTGGGATGGCGCGAAGTGGCCATGCTGCGTGCCTACGCACGCTATTTCCGCCAGAGCCGGTTTGGCTTCAGCCAGCCGTTTATTGCCGAATCCCTGACCAAACATATCGCCATCACCCGCATGCTGGTGGCGATGTTTCAAATTCGATTCGACCCTGCTGATCAGCAAGACGTCACCGCTACTCAAGCACTGGAGGCGGCTATCCGCGAGGCACTCGAGGCGATCGAAAGTCTCGACGAAGACAAAATTCTCAGTCGTTATCTGGAACTGATCAACGCTACCCTGCGCACCAACTTTTACCAGCAAGACCGTAGCGGCAGCTTAAAAGCCTATTTCGCCTTCAAACTTGACCCTGAAGCGATCAGTGACCTGCCCCTACCCCGACCCAAATACGAGGTATTCATCTACTCACCGCGAGTCGAGGGGGTCCATTTAAGAGCCGGTAAAGTGGCGCGCGGCGGGTTGCGCTGGTCTGACCGAATGGAAGACTATCGCACCGAAGTATTAGGGCTGGTTAAGGCGCAACAAGTGAAAAATTCGGTGATCGTGCCGATGGGAGCCAAAGGTTGTTTTATCGCCAAGCAATTACCCGTCAATGGTGATCGTGAACAGATTCAGGCAGAGGGGATCGCTTGCTACCAGATCTATATCCGTGGCCTGCTCGATATCACCGACAACCTTGTCGACGGCAGCGTCGTGCCGCCCCGTGGCGTAGTGGTTCACGACTCTGAAGATCCCTATTTAGTGGTCGCGGCCGACAAAGGCACCGCTACCTTCTCCGATATCGCCAACGCGATCGCCGAGGAGTACGGTTTCTGGCTGGGCGACGCGTTCGCCTCGGGAGGCAGTGAAGGCTACGACCACAAGAAGATGGGCATTACCGCCCGAGGTGCTTGGGAATCGGTCAAGCGCCATTTCCGCGAGCGTGATCTGAACACCCAGACGCACTCTTTCACGGTTGTTGGTATCGGCGATATGGCGGGCGACGTGTTTGGCAACGGCATGCTGCTGTCCGAATCGATCCAGTTGGTGGCTGCCTTCAACCATCAACATATCTTTATTGATCCTAACCCTGATTGTGCAACTAGCTTTGCCGAGCGCAAACGACTGTTCGAACTGCCGCGCTCTAGTTGGAGCGATTACGCCAGCGAACTGATCTCCCAAGGCGGTGGCGTCTTTTCACGTCGTGCCAAGTCGATCACTCTGACAGCCGAGATGAAGCGCCGTTTTGCTATCGATGCGGACCGGCTGGCCCCCGATGCATTGATTAATGCTTTGCTCAAAGCCCCTGTGGATATGCTCTGGAATGGTGGTATCGGCACCTACGTCAAAGCCAGCAACGAGGCCCACAGCGATGTCGGTGACAAGACCAACGACAACCTGCGCATCAACGGCAACGAACTGCGTTGCGAAGTGCTCGGTGAGGGTGGCAACCTCGGCTTCACCCAGCTGGGCAGGATCGAATTCGGCCTCCAGGGCGGCGCCTCCAATACCGACTTTATCGATAATGCCGGTGGCGTCGACTGCTCCGACCATGAGGTCAATATTAAGATCTTACTGAACGAGCAAGTGGCGCAAGGCAGCATCACGCTGGCACAGCGCAATCAATTGCTGCGTCAGATGACCGACCAGGTCGCCCAGCTAGTGCTAAAGAACAACTATCGTCAGGTTCAGGCTCTGAGTATTGCCGAGAGCCATGCGCGCAAGTCAATCGATGAATACATCCATCTGATCGATAGCATGGAAGCCAGTGGCAAGCTCAACCGCGAGCTCGAGTTTTTACCTAGCCGTCAGCAACTACTCGAGCGACGTGAGCTAGGGGATGGCCTGACCCGGCCCGAGTTGTCGGTGCTGATCGGCTACACCAAGATCGAACTGAAGCAGGCGCTGATCAACTCCTGGATCACCGACGATCCCTACCTGGCTCGCGAGATGGACAGCGCCTTCCCGGCCAGGTTGCTCGAGGCCTTCCCCGATGCGGTCCGCAATCATCGTCTACGGCGGGAGATCACCGCAACGCAGATCGCCAACGACCTGGTCAACCGGATGGGCATCACCTATGTTCACCATCTGCGCCAGGCCACCGGTGCTGATCACGCTCAGATTGCGGCGGCTTACCTGATCGCCCGCGAAGTCTACGGCATCGACGCCCGCTGGAACGCCATCGAGTCG
>JBALWS010000148.1:0-10504 GCA_036960405.1 Halopseudomonas sp.
TTGGTGCGGCTGGCGCTGTTGATCCTGTTTCCGTCGCTGGCACTGGCGCTGCTTTAGGCCCTTCAATTTAACCCACCGGTGGTTTAGCAAACACCGGCAAAGGAATTACCGATATGTTGAAAAACATCAATTGTATTCTTTACGCGTCGGATTTCGGACCTGATTCGCGTAAGGCGTTTCGGATGGCGGTGGCTCAGGCACATACCCACGACGCCAAGTTGATTTTCATGCATGTCATCGAACCCCTAGGACGGACGGCGGAGATGATGATTAGCGGTTATATGACGGAAGATCAGCTGGAGGTGATGCGGTCCAACGGGATCGATGCGATTCGTGCTGAGATCAATGGCCGGATTGAAAAATTCGGTGCTGAAGAGTTACCTGCTGAATTTCGGTTGGCTAAGGGGCGGCCTCAATGCCGAATCGAGCAGGGCCAGCCGGTTGAACGGATTCTGGCAGCTGCCCAAGAGGTCGATGCCGACCTGATAGTGATGGGCTCGCGGACCCATTCGGCGTTCAGCCAGATGGTGATGGGCTCGACGGCCCACCAGGTATTGTTTCGCAGTGATCGACCGGTGCTTATCGTCCCCATGGCGGATACCGAACCCAATCGTTCTTGAGATCGGCAACGAAAACGGCTGCGGGTGGATCAGATCCGCTGCTGTACCTGGGTCCGATACTGCTTGGGGGACAGACCGGTCTGTTTCTTGAAAAAACGCGAGAAATATCCCGGATCCCCAAACCCCAATTGATAGCCCACCTCTCCAACTGACAGCATGGTATAGACTAGGCTGCGTTTGGCTTCGTTGGCCATTCGGTCATGGATCACGTCCAGCGCCGATCTGTTCGCCACCTCTCGGCAGATGCGGTTGAGGTGCGTTGCAGAAATTCGCAGTTTCGCGGCGTATTGGGGGACCGTGATTTTTTCGGACAGCCGGTGACCAATCAGGTTTTGAAACTGGCGAAAATACCACTGGTTGCGATCCTCTAATCCCCAGAACCCTTCTTCCTGATTCGACCGCTGTCTGTAGCGCAGCACCTTACAGAACAGTTCACCCAACAGGCTCTGTAGCAAAAGGTTACGCGCCAGCTGCCGCTCGGCGTACTCGGTTTTAAGGCGAGCAAAAAAAATCTCTATCTCGGCTAAAAACGATTGATGCTCCTCGCCCTGAATCAGGCACGCCGTATAGATATCGGGTTTGATTCCGGGTGAGGGGGAAAAAAGTCGATCCATATAGTCACTGGTGACTGTTACCAGCTCCCCGGCCAGATCGGTGGATACCTTGAAGGAGTGCACGGCAGCGGGGGGAATCACGATAAGAACCGGGCTTTTAAATCTGCGCTGCTGCTCCTCCAATCGCATCGTGCCTTCACCACCGCGAAAGAAAATGGCATGGATCAGATCGTCGTGGCGGTGGGGCTCAATATACCAATCACTCTTCGGTGAAGAGATGCCGACGTCATCCACATGGACTGGCTCACAAGTCAGGTCCGTATCGGTCTCACCATACAATCGATAGTTGGGTATGGTCTCATTCATCATAGGATTATCATATCCTAATGTTCGAAAAATACAAAAACAAGCTTTCTTTTTGAATTCATACCCGACTCGATCGATGCCAGTATAGATCCTGCGAGCAGGCTTTATCAGGTACTCTCCTAATCCATCCAAGGTGCCAGGAGACGAATATAAAGCTGTCTATGTCAGATTAATACAAAAAGGATACCTGCAATGGCAAACCCCTTGGTTGACTCCGGACTTCCCCTGTTCTTTCAAATCAGCAACCCCGACTATGTTGAGGTAGTAAAGTTACTCGAAGTTGGTACGCAATTAGTGGATCAACAGAGGCAGCAGAGTTATTACGCCCCTACATGAATCAATAGAAAGTGTATGAACACTCCACATAATAATTTTAACTTTTGGTCATATTATAACTATAACCCTAACGGAGAGACTAATGAGCGTGACACATAAAAAATATTTAGCCCTTATTATAGCGGGAGCATTAAGCTCTGCAGCTCATGCTGAGAGCTTTCGTGATGCACTGCAAGGTGGTAAATTTTCAGGCGACATTAATAATGTCTATGCATCAGGTTCTAAGACTGATGCAATAGGCGCTGCCGGTCCAAATAATAACTCCAATGTTGGTAGTAGTGCTCTTTCAATAGCATACAAAACATCAAGTTACAAAGGGCTTACGTTCGGTATTAACTTCCAGCAGGGTAAGGATTGGAGGATACATGATGACAGTGTAGGCTTGGCCGGGGAAGATGATTCACGTAACTCTATTTCATCTACCAACCTTCAAAACTTATATATGGATTATAGCTTTGATCCTAGTATCACTAAAACAGGTGTTCGCATCGGTAGACAAGATATTATTAGCCCATTGATCATGCGCAGTAGTATGTTTCCAATGAAAGATGCATTTGATGCTCTGGTTATTACCAACAAAGATTTAGCAGATACTACATTAAAAGTAATGTACATTCAAAACTGGATTAAACGTTATGGACATTCTGCATCAGCCTCTCCTGTTCAGCAAGATGCCGAATTTGATGGATCTCTTTACTCTATATATTTAAATAATAATAGCATTCAAGGTCTTAATATCGAAGGTCAGTGGATGTCAAATAATAGTGAACATACTAAGGTCGGCGATCCTCCAACTAACGTTGTACCTAGTGGTCCTTACGATACATCATTTTTAGCGTTAACCTATAAAGTACCTGACACTAATATAGTATTAGGCGCAAAAAACTTAACCGCTAACTATGATAACAGTGCTAACTCTGATTATTGGGGATTGAAAGCTGGAACTAAATTTGCAGGTGTCGGGGTTACTTTAGCCCATACATCAGTCGATGATGCCAATAACCTACCGGGTACATTAGGCCATGTGCCTCTGTTTCGTGGATATCACAAAACGATAACCACTGCTGAGTTTAAAGCCGGTGTTGATACGACCTCTTTATCATTTAATTATAACTTTGACATTAAGGGCTTAAAAAGCTACTTGACATACGCTTCTTGGAGTCAAAGTGATAAAGGAATTGCAATAAGTAAAGCTGACCTAGATGGCACTTCTGAACTAGCCTTAGATATATCGTATAGGTTTCAGAATATAGCTGGATTGTCGACTCGAATTCAACTTTCACAGATCGACTACGATTTAGATGATGGTGACTCAGACTTTACTTATCTTCGTATGCACCTGAAATATCAATTTTAAAAATTATCCGCCGTCCCTTCAGTGAATAATGAATGGATGAACTAATACCAATTGAAGTAATGAATAGATCATTTAGCGAGATTTAAAAGGTGTAGAGGCAAGGCATTGATTGAAGAGAAGGGTTATTCCCTTGTCAAAATTAATAACGCTGCATATAAACCTTTTAAACTCGCCCTTGGGAGCTTGATCAGGAAAGTGATAACCTCACAAATTTGTTTGATATAGAGTGACTATAGTCGCACAAATTTTGCTTGTTCTAACTTCCCTGACACCGCTCTGAATTGACTCATTCATTATGTCATTTGGTATAAGGTTTGAGGTAGATAGTAGTTTAATTTATCTTCTTCCTGTAATTTTTATATACAACAATGAACGGCTTTTGACTGTTCGAAATATCGAAAATAAAGAGGACTATCGTAATGAAATTATTTAAACGTCTTAGCCGCAATATCTTTTGCGGTCTTTTTGGCATGGTCGCAATGAGCTCACTGGCCATAGCAGATACACAGGTGGTAATGTTGGGCACAGGCACACCAGTACCGGATGGTGATCGGGCGGGACCGTCTACAGCGGTGATCTATAATGGCGAAGCCTATATTTTTGATGCTGGCGGTGGCATGGTTCAGCGTGCCATCGAGGCCGCAGAGAAAAAAGGCATCAAGGCGCTTTATCCAACCAATATTAAACACCTGTTCCTGACCCATCTACATAGTGATCATGTGCTCGATTACTCCGAGCTGGCAGCGACTTATTGGTGGCGACGCAGCGCTCAGTTGAACGCTTATGGCCCTAAGGGACTCAAGTCGATGACCGAGGGTTTCTACAGCATGCTTTCTACTGACATTACGCTGCGTACCAGCGGTTCACAACCTGTTAAAAATCCAACTTTCTATCAAGTTAAGGTCCAAGAATTTGATAAGGGAGGTTGGATTATACAGGATGGGGATGTAACGATAGAAGCTTTTGACGTGTCCCATGGCGATATTGATCCAGCCTTCGGTTACAAAGTGACAACTCCAGACAAAACTATTGTAATCTCAGGCGACACCGCTTACGACGAAAAAATAGCCGAAATAGCCAAAGGTGTCGATATTTTAGTTCACGAGGTAATTAACGAAGCCGGTTGGTCTAAATTGCCTAAATTCTGGCAGAAATACCACGCCTCTTCACATACGCGCACCGGCGAGCTAGCAAAAATAGCAAGTAAAGCGCGTCCTGGCTTGTTGGTATTGACCCACATTCTTCATTATAAGGCGCCTATTGAATCGACCTTGACTGAAGTTCAGGCGGGGTACGACGGTAAAGTAGTTCTGGCTAACGATCTTGATGTTTTCTAGCTAAGCGTGTCTCAAACAGTAACGTAGGTGGCTATGTTCGTTCTAAATGTTGAAAATTCTCTGCCATCATAAAATCCGCCATAAAATCAGAAGGTTGATTGTTTTTAGATAGATGCTGGTCGAACCATCGGAACCAGCCAAGATAGTGAGGTAGATATTTGGTGGATACTCCGTGAAAACGTTGTATCCAGCCCTTGAGTCGCTGGTGGTAGTTGTTCACCCCTTGGATGTGGAAGACTGACGCCTTGACTCTTTCGCCAGCACTGGCGTTGAGCACCTTGTGCTCGAGATGGTGCTTGGCGGTCAAGGTCTCAAAGGTCAGGTGGCCGTCTGTACACAGAACGATATCTCGGCTTAACAGAGGAAGCAGATGCTGCTCTACATTCTTCAAGGTGAAGTGCTTGAGAACAAAGTCAGCCTCACCTGCACTGCGGTCTCGGGCCACCAGAACGGGCACCCACTTGGCTCCTTTTTTGTTGTCGTTGCCGCGCTTGCGAACAGGGCGTTCAGTAATTTTACGCTGGCCTTTAAATGATTCACGGAACATTGTTTGATCGGCTTCTACGATGCCCGTAAGTGCAGGTGTATTAAGGTAATCCGCCAGTTTCAGGAAGCGATGGCGCCAGCGAAAAGAGGTGGACAGATGAACGTGGCACCGCGCCGCTGCTTTACGCAGTGCTTCAGAGCTAAGCATGGAGTCTGCGTATTCCATCCACAGCTCGCGTTTGCGTAGTCGAGCCAGCGGCGTGCCGGTCAAGGCCGTAAAGGTTTTGTGACAAGCTCGGCAGCGATAACGCTGCAACTCTTTGAGAGTGCCCCATCGATGAATTTGATCATGGTTGCACGTAGGGCATCTAAGATCGGACTGAAGTTGTTGTTCCAGATGCTCGATGATTGCAGGTATTGCGTCGGGATGCTGCAATCGTTCCAGGAGCAGGTGTCGTTGACCGGGGCTGAGCGAGTCGATGGCTGTAGCGAGTTGGTTGAAATCGAACTGTTTCATTAGAAACCTCCGACAATTTTGGGGTTTCCTATAGCTTAGTTCAGGATCAACACCTAATAAGAACATAGCCGATGAGGTCTTTTTAAGGATAGCGGGTAAACAGCAGTACCTGTGGCGGGCTGTTGACTAGGATGGAGAAGTGGTAGATGCATCTCTTCAATCTCGCTATGACGGAGCGACGGCTAAACGTTTTTTCAGAAGACTGCTAAAAAATTACCATGGTGAACTGAGAAAAATTGTCACGATTAAGCTGAGAAGTTACGGTTTTGCGCATAGAGAGTTAATCCCGGAGTCCATCCACGATACAACCCAGTACGCCAATAACAAGGCCGAGCTTTCATATCAACCAAACCGTGCTGGGGTAGACCACAGATCAGGTGTTGTTTCGCAGTGACCGACTGGAGTTGATCATCAGCAGTGCGGATAGCGAAACCAACTGCGCCTGACGCCTTGAACAAAGGGATAATCAGAGGGCCTCTTGTAGCGCCAAGTGCAGTATCTGCACCAATTAAGGTTGGTTAAATCCGTTGCTGTATTCGGGACTTGTACTGCTTTGGCGACAGCCCGGTCTGTTTTTTGAAAAACCGGGAAAAATATCCGGGATCTTCAAACCCCAACTGATAGCCGACCTCTGATACCGATAGCATGGTATAGACCAAGCTGCGTTTGGCTTCGTTAACCATTCGGTCATGGATCACGTCCAGCGCCGATCTGTTCGCCACCTCTCGGCAGATGCGGTTGAGGTGCGTTGCAGAAATTCGCAGTTTCGCGGCGTATTGGGGGACCGTGATTTTTTCGGACAGCCGGTGACCAATCAGGTTTTGAAACTGGCGAAAATACCACTGGTTGCGATCCTCTAATCCCCAGAACCCTTCTTCCTGATTCGACCGCTGTCTGTAGCGCAGCACCTTACAGAACAGTTCACCCAACAGGCTCTGTAGCAAAAGGTTACGCGCCAGCTGCCGCTCGGCGTACTCGGTTTTAAGGCGAGCAAAAAAAATCTCTATCTCGGCTAAAAACGATTGATGCTCCTCGCCCTGAATCAGGCACGCCGTATAGATATCGGGTTTGATTCCTGGAGAGGGGGAAAAAAGCCGGTTCATATAGTCACTGGTGACCGTCACCAGTTCCCCGGCCAGGTCGGTGGATACCCTGAAGGAGTGCACGGCGGCGGGGGGGATCATAATAAGAACCGGGCTGACGAACTGGTGCCGCTCCTCCTCCAACCGCATCGTGCCTTCACCCCCACGAAAGAAAATGGCGTGGATCAGGTCGTCGTGGCGATGGGGCTCGATATACCAGTCACTCTTGGGTGACGAGATGCTGACGTCATCCACATGGACTGGCTCACAAGACAGGTCGGTGTCGGTTTTACCGTACAACCGGTAGTTGGGTATGGTCTCTTTCATCTTGATATTATCTTATCCCAATGTTTGAAAAATACAAAAACAAGAGTCCTTTTTGAATTCATGTCCAACCCCATCGATGGCACCATAGACTCTACAAATTAGCTTTATCAGGCACTCTACCAACCCATCACGGGTTCCAGCAGAGGAATATAAAGCTAGCTTGATCCAATAATAAATACAAATAGGACTCCCGCTATGGCAAACCCCTTGGTCGATTCCGGACTTCCCCTTTTTTTTCAAATCAGCAACCCAGATGAAGTAGGCATCGACGTTCCCGAAAACAGAAACGGTGATTCGGTCAGAACCTGGGTTCGCTCACTATCGCATATGCAGAAAGAGGCGATCGTACGCTCCAGCCGGACCGGCGTTGCTTGGCGTTTGGCTAGCGATGAAGGCGCCTACCTCGATGGCCTGGATGCCGCTCCTTGCCCCCTGTCGTTCCTTACCACCGGGATGGTGTGCTCCACTATGAATGAGGTGCTGGCGCTGGCAAAGCAGCGCAATATCGAGATCAAGCATATCCGCCTGACTCAGGATAACTACTACACCATGAAGGGGTCCATGTTCCGTGGCACCATGACTGGCGGTGCCAAGGACGTAAAACTCGAAGCACAGATCGACGCCGATGCCGATGCCGCGACCCTGAAAAAGCTGGTGGAAGATGCGGTAGAATTTTCACCGCTGTCCGGTTTGATGCGCGAGGCCCTGGATAGCCTGTTTACACTGTCTCACAACGGTGTCGAGATGGCTTCTACCGAGTCAAAACCGTTGGGCGCGCCGCTGCTAGCCGACCCCGGTGATCACTTCGGCCACGCCAAGCCGGTGGCGTCGGAACTGGGATCCATTATCACCAATACCGGCGTCATGACTCCCAAGGCCGAACACACCAGCGGCTTTGCCGGATCAAGCCTGGCCGAGGAGCAGGATCGACTGCTGCATGTCAAAGGGATCTGCACGCTACGCCCGGACGGTGTTAAAGAGATTGAACAACACCTGTACAACCCCCATGGCTCGATTTTCAAATTTCTTAGCGAAGAAACCCCAGAAAAGGGCGGCCAGGGACGCGCACCCGACGCCAACTCCTACATTTCGGCGGGGATCGGTTTCTGCTTTATGACCCAGTTCGGCCGTGCCGCGGCGATCTTCAAGAAAGAGCTGGATAAGTACCGGGTCGTGCAAGACACCTACTTCTCACGGGGCGGAGCTACGGATAACACCGGTAAGCCCGGCACCACCGATGAGATAGAAACCCACTGCTACCTGGAATCTCAGTTCGACGACGATTACGCGCAGCATGTATTGGGCATGGCCGAGCAGACCTGCTTCCTGCATGCGTTCTGCAGGACCGCGCTGAAAACCGACGTCACCCTGTCTGACTTTCCCCTGTAGCCACTGGGGGGGCACGCAATGAAACGAATTGCCGGCCGGTCGCGGTCGGCGTATCCCTTACTGCCAATAAACATAACAACGAGGAATTCGCTATGAGTGAGATCCAATATTCGAAAGAACACGCCTGGATCAAGCGGGATGCCGATGGCACCGCCATCGTCGGCATCAGCGATTTTGCCCAGGAGCAATTGGGAGAGCTGGTTTATGTGGAGCTGCCTGAAATAGGCGCCAAAGTGACCGCTACTGAGCCTGCCTGCATCGTCGAGTCTAGCAAAACGGCCGATGAGGTGATTGCGCCGGTGAGCGGCGAAGTGATTGCGGTGAATAATAAGCTGGACGATGACCCGGAAACGGTCAATGAAGACCCGACCGGTGAGGGTTGGATATTTAAAATACGACTTTCAACACCCGTCGAAGTTGGAAATTTGATAGATGTCGATGGTTACAATGCGTATATCGAGGAGTAGAGACAACCGCTATCCATCGATGGGCGTTGGAGAGAGCGGTCATGACTAGCTATCTGTGCCAGATGCGTTGGGGCATCTTGGTTCTCTGGATCTATATCATCTGGTACCTGGTCATGGTGGCCCAATACTTCGAGCCTGACCCGGCGCTTTGGGCCAATTCGTTGGGCCTCTGTCTTATAGTCGGATTAGCGCTGGTGTTGGCAACGGGGCCGATCACAAAGCAGCGCCTAAAAACGCAATACTGGCAGGTTTTTAGACTCTTTTTATGCCCATTTTGCGTTTCCAGCTTTTCCGCATTGACCAAGGAAAAAGGGTTTTTCCTGATCCTCTCACCGGAGCCGGGTAAGAACCTGCTGGCTTTGTCCTGTTGTGCGGTTTTTCTGGTTATGGTCGTTGCCATCAAACGCTTGAAGGCACCGAGAACCATTTAGCTCCTTTGACCTGATCAGTTCAACAAAGGGACGTATCTTGTCGACACAACCGGAGGACTCCGATGGACCTGATCGACGTAAAGCAGCTGAAAGGCGCATCTAAGTTTGAAAAACTGAAGATCAAACCGGACTCGACGCGTCCTCGTTTACGCAAACCCGAATGGATCCGGATTAAGGGGGCCAACGGCGCCACTATCCGTAGGGTCAAATCGGACCTGCGGGCGAAAAACCTTCATACCGTCTGCGAAGAAGCCTCCTGTCCCAATCTCGCTGAGTGTTTCAGCAAAAAGACCGCCACCTTTATGATCATGGGCGCCGTTTGTACCCGGCGCTGCCCGTTCTGTGATGTCGCCCATGGCCGACCTTCTCCTCTGGATGAGTCCGAGCCGATGAACGTAGCCCGTACTATTGAGCAGTTGGCGTTGCGCTACGCCGTGATCACCTCCGTGGACCGCGACGATCTGCGTGACGGCGGCGCGGGACATTTCGGTCGGGTCATTCGAGCCGCAAGAAGGCTGAACCCTTCGCTGAAGATCGAAATCCTGGTTCCGGACTTCCGCGGAAAGGTCGACAAGGCGTTGCCGTTATTGGCACAACAACTTCCCGATGTTTTCAACCACAACTTGGAAACAGTTCAGCGCCTCTACCCTCAATGCCGCCCCGGCGCTGACTATCAGCACTCCCTGGCCTTACTTCGGCAGTTCAAAGAGCAGCACCCGCAAGTGACCACCAAATCAGGCTTGATGGTGGGGTTGGGGGAGCGTCTGGAGGAGATAGTGGAGGTGATGCAGGATCTGCGCGCCAATCGGGTCGATATGGTCACCATCGGCCAATATCTGCAACCCAGTCGCCATCATCTGGCGGTGGAACGTTACGTGACCCCGGCAGAGTTTAACAAGCTAGAAAGGCTAGGTTACCGGCTGGGTTTTAAAAATGTGGCTGCAGGCCCCATGGTGCGGTCCTCTTATCACGCGGACCTGCAGGAGAAAGGCTCACTCTTGGACAGGTAGCGGGTAAATCCGTGCGTGCGCACTCATAAGTTCCGGTAAAGAGTAGCGACAGTCCATCAATTTGCTAACCCGGCCAACCGCAACAACCCAATGCTCCGAAGATAGACCTGGCTCCGAAGCTCTCTCCCTTATTTAGTCCCTTGTTGGCAACCAGTGGATAGGCACATAAGAAAAAATCTAATAAAACCATAATAGGAAACATAAAATGTCGAAAAAATTTGATGT
>JBALWS010000149.1:0-10372 GCA_036960405.1 Halopseudomonas sp.
AACCTTGCCAAGGTTGAGGTCGCCAGTTCGAACCTGGTTTCCCGCTCCAATTTTTACGCGTAGTAATATCAGGTTATTGTTGCGTAGCGTCATCTGGCTGGATGGCAGAGTGGTCATGCAGCGGACTGCAACTCCGTTAACGCCGGTTCGATTCCGACTCCAGCCTCCATTTTTTTCAGTGCCCGGGTGGCGAAATTGGTATACGCAACGGATTTAAAATCCGTCGACTTCTGGTCTTGCCGGTTCAAGTCCGGCTCCGGGCACCACTCACTACTTTTTGCTTTATTCGTAAAACATCTTAAATCTCCATAAAGGCTCTGAAAGCCCCATTGTAGTGGTCTTTTCTGTGCCTGTGATTTATGGCGCGGTTTGCCTTCCTTTAATAGATTTCATATATTTCACCATCTTAGGGCGAAAAAAGGCGAGATTACGGGCGAGAATCAAGCCGAATCTCGCAAGAGTCTCGCCCGCGTTCAAGGCAGGTGGGGCGAGATTCTGCCGGACGATAAAACTGATGCTGAGGGCACCACAATGGCGACTTTTACTAAGCAAGCATCTGGGTCTTGGCAGGCGCAGGTTAAGGGAGGTGGAGCCCGCAAATCGAAGACCTTTAAGACGAAAGCAGAGGCCAAAATCTGGGCTAAAAAGACGGAGCTCGACTTTGAGGCGGCTCAAGACTTAGACATGATCCACGATTACCACACCGTAGGTGATCTGTTCAGGCGTTACGCGGACGAAATCGCACCCAAGAAGAAAGGTGCTGTATCGGAGGGCAAGCGCCTTGTTCGTTTCCAGACCTACGACCTTGCCAATCTTAGGCTGGCCGTACTTCGCCGAAAAGACATCGAAGACTGGATAGAGCTGCGCCTAAAGTCGGTTAGGTCATCGAGCGTTAACCGGGAGCTCAATTTATTGAGCCATTGTTTTACGACAGCGAGACGTTGGAATTGGATGGACCGAAACCCGATGCAGGATTTGGAGCGCCCAAAAGACCCGCCACACCGTGACCGCTTAATATCTGAACTAGAAATTAAGACCATATTGCTGGCGTTGGGCTACAACGAGGACTGCGTACCGGTCAAACAAAACCAGTTTACGGGTTGTGCGTTTTTATTTGCGATTGAAACCGCTTTGCGGGCGGGAGAGATTTGCAATATATCCCCTGGGGACATCCACCTTAAAGACCGCTATGTACACATTGCTGATACAAAAAACGGATTCGCTAGAGACGTTCCGTTGTCGAAAAGAGCGATATTCAGGTAATTGACGGCGGTGACTGCCGCCGTATCGGATGCTTCTGGCGACAGGCCGAGCGTCGTCGCAACTATCAGGGCTAAAGTCATGGGATGTTCCTCTTGTTTTGTGAAAGGTTGAGTGAGTGAGTGAAGGGGCTCTGTATTCGTGATTCAGTGCGGGAAGGTTGAATAGGTTGTGGCGGCTGGTCAGGGCGATATGGTGCAGGTTGGTGATGCGACCATCGTTGTCATAGTTAAAGGCGGGGCTGTAGTAGCGGTACTCGCGCTTAGTTAGCGCCTGCTCGGCATCAATATTCCACTGCAACTTGCCCCAGATCCACCGTCGCGGCTCTCCAGCTCGTTAACTGCGATCCCGCCAGCGGCTGGCACCGGTGCCGATGTTGCCAGCCCGGATCGGCATGCCGAACACTTCGGTTTTGGCGCTACCCCCACATCACAAAATCTCCCCTTAATATATTAATTCGCGTATCCGTAATTTAAATAGGTGGCTTTTAATAATTCCGTCCGGGTAATAATCACAAAAAACTTATTTCAATCTACAAAGGCCTTCCAACTTCATGATTTTACTGTACTGTCTGTTGAGGTGTTGAAAGAAACAGAGTCTGTAGGTTGGTCTTTTTCGTTTTTTATTTGAAATTTAAAAATAAATTTAAAATAAATCCTGAAATGCTTGATAGGCTTGAATCGTCACCGTATCGATGTATTGTTTATATCAATAGCGACAGATTATTGTGATTTAACCCCCCCCCCCGTCTTAATGTTGGTCGGTGTGTTTTTTACTAAAAAATAGAGGTGGTTATGAAAATCCAAAAAAAGAACCAAAACGATAAAAATTCGTTTATTTGAATATGAGCTAATTGCTATTCGTGAGCGATGTGCCGGGATTGAACTTGCGCGATGGTTGCGAGAGCTTGCGCTAAGCCAGAGAAAGAGAATACCAGTACCTAAATGCGACCCCCAATTGATTAGGCAGTTGTCTGCAATCGGAAATAATTTAAACCAAATTGCTAGGTCGATCAATAAATTGAGTCTGATTGATGGGAGAGAAGTCGTGTTTATATTGTTATCTATTGAAAGTGAGATAAAGAGGATTAGAAATGATTTTAATAATACACAGTCATGGCGACGGCTGGAGTAGAGCAGCTGTTAATTATCTGGTCGGACTATTCGGTACCGTTAATAGGAAAATGCCAAAAGAGGCTGAAATGGCAGAAGGAGTAGGGCTGCGGTCAGTTGCTCCAGTTGTTCTACGGGGGGATGTCGAAGCAACGTCTGCACTAATTGATTCGCTAGATTTTGCGAGGAAATACACATCTGGTGTTTTGTCATTTGAGGAGGAGGATCTACCGATGTCATCAAAAATAAAAACAATGGATGATTTTGAAAATGCAGTGTTTCCTGGGTTTGATGCAAATCAATATGATTGCCTATGGGTCGAGCATCGGGACAAAGGGCGTTTGGAACTTAATTTTTTGATTCCGAATGTTGAATTAACCACAGGGAGGAGATTACAGCCCTATTTTGACCGTGCTGATCGGAAAAGAATGGATGCATTTCAAACAATTATAAACTGTGAGCTTGGATTGTCGGATCTGCATTGTCCGGGTAAAAGACAAAAGTTAACTAGATCGAGAAATTTGCCCAAAAAAGAATTAGGACTAGCAGACTCTATAACTAAATATTTAATTGAGATGCACCCTAAGAACAGGGAGGAGGTGGTTGAACTTCTCACTAAGAAAAAATATAAGATTGTGAGAAAAACAGACAAATCAATATCAATCAAAAACCCTAATGGGAAAAGAAATATTAGATTAAGAGGGGTTATTTATGAAAAAAACATTCAGAAATGACAGAGAGTTTTTATCAGACGTCAAAAAAGCACAGGAAGAATTTCGAGACGGGGCTAAAAAAAGATTATCAAAGGCGAAGTCATGCTACTCGATTGGAATTAAAAAGCGTAGAGAGTTTTTACAAGAGCGCTATCCAACGCCTGATGAACATATCAGGGATTTGGATAATATTCGGATCGATATTGTCGACAGCTGCCTTTCTGATTGGCAACTCAGCAACCGCCCTGTTATTGAAAAAACAGTGGATGAAAATACATGCCGACATTCCGATGACGATGGTGAAAACACGCACGAGTCAATACAACGGAAGTCGGTGGATCTAGTGGCAGCGCCACGTCCTGAACAAAGAGATCAATTGGTGCCAGTTGAAAGAGGGGTAAGCGACGATGTTGACAGAAATAGAGGACAAGCTATTAGGCGTATTCATCAAATTCGAGCAGGAGCAGAAGAGCGTATCTCTGCTCATCAATCAGTTGGAGCAGGAGCTAAAAAGCGTATATCAACGCATCGAGCAGCAAGAAGAGATGATCAACGTCATCTCCACACAGATGCAAAAATTGAGCATAACCGTCGGCATGCAGAACAAATCGCAGCAGCAATTGGCAGAATCATGGAACTCCTCGAAGCTCTTATCCAGAGAGTGATGGGGGCAAGCACGGCGAAACCCCGGTTAGGTCCTGCACCTAGGTGATAGGGCTGGGTACGTCAACCGAACGTCATGTCAGTGGCTTAGGAACACTGTTAAGCGCCTGCTGGTTTCGGTATGACTGGAACAGGTAGGCGTGGCTAGGATGATCCTAGTGAATGCGTGTGATGAGCTACAGTGTAGTGCAGTTGAGTTGTATGTTGGCTGCTTTACCGGTCTTCGCCTCCTTAAGCATCAGTCGTCCGTCCGGTATGAGGTCCTACCCCAGTTTTGTGGACACACAAACTGAGAGATGAGTTAAAGAAGCAGCAATTCGCGGCAGCTGTTCCTTGAAGAGAACTCAACGCATTTACATTGCAGCCGTGGGTAGCTTGAGATCAATAATTCGCTCTGCTGCTTTCTCTGACACCTCGTCTGAAACACCAATGTCACTGCTCCAAATAGCCTTCTCGCCATCAACAGAATTGGCTATGACACTTGTGCCTGACTCACGATCTAAACAGCGTATACGCACTGAATCGATTTCAGTTCGCTCACTCGCGAACTGAAAACCCGTAAAGGACAGCTCCCACCGCTTACAAGGGCTGACATAGAATGCATCAATTTCGTTCTGAGCTGCATTTAGTTCAGATTTTGCTTCGCGCAAGGATTTACGAATAGCGGTCAGCTCTTTGTTCTGTGCTTTGATCTCCGAATTTTTAACGACCATCTTCTTCTTGAGATCTGCCAGGTTTCTTTTTAAACGCACAGGGTCTAGTGCTTTTAGTGTCTTTAATTCAGCTTTGACTTCACGTAAAGCTAACTTGGCTCTATCAAGTTCTGATCGGGTGGTACTGGCCTTTTTGTCCATTTCAACTAAAGCTTCAAGGCGCTCTATAGCAGGCTGGTCAAACATGAATAATCTCGTTTTTGAGGACCACTTATTTTGAAGGGCCTTTTTTAATAGTGTCGAGATATTACTACAGACCACCTTTTTTGAGCTACGCCACTCGGCACAACAACGCAGTTAACTTGTCGATTGACCTCTCCTGAGCCCAATCGAGAAATCCATACTTTTTGCTCCTACATTCAATGAGGAGTTAAGCCATGAATAACCACAGATCTGAATACTCGCAAAGCCACTCAATCCTAGGGCCATGGAATAAAGGAAAAGTCCTCGGTCAGAAGCGACCGTTGAAGTTAAAAGAAATATGGGGAATTCGAATCCGGCTAGAACTTTTTGGAAAAATACGAGAACTCGCCATGTTTGACCTAGCGATTGATAGCAAGCTGCGCGGTTGTGATTTGATGAGCCTACGTGTCCGCGATATATCGCATGGTAAGACAGTTCAAAGCCGAGCTCTAGTCGTTCAGCAGAAAACAAACCGTACTGTTCAGTTTGAAATTACCAAAGACACGAGGGACTCGGTGGAACGCTGGATAGAAGAGAGAGGCTTAATAGGCAGTGACTTTCTATTCCCCAGCCGGTCCAACACGCAAGCCCATCTAACCACTCGTCAGTATGCTCGGATTGTTGATATTTGGGTGGAAAGCATTGGTCTCGATACTTGTGATTATGGTACGCATACTATGAGACGAACCAAGCCAACTCTCATTTATCGACGTACGGGAAACCTGCGAGCAGTCCAGCTACTGCTAGGTCATAGCAAACTTGATAGCACCATACGCTACCTAGGGATTGAAGTTGATGATGCTCTTGAACTGGCAGAGGGTACGGAGGTGTGAGTTTTGCAAGCTTTGTTGCTTATATGCCCCTTGGAAATGTAGGCAACTGAACTCTGGAACGCCTCGCCATGAGCGGACATTTCTTGGGTGGGTTAGAGGTGGTCCCCGCGTAGTCCAAGGAACAGCCATAATGAATGAACTTCATCCAAGCCCATTCATCTGACTTCGAATGAGGCGTTCCCTAGCCTAATCAGGCATCAATCGAGTCGCAGGGATGAAGCTACTACTATTCTGCTTATGCGCCCAAAGCGGAAGTCGTATAGAGAGCCTATTAACCATTGCTAACCGCCTGCCGTCGACACAAGGGGTATCTAATCCGCTGCTACGAAGCATGGCAAAGCGAGTTGCCACAGGTCCTTTAGACACCAACCTGTCTCTGCTCTATCTGCGAAAGCTGGTTATTGAAACCATGTCGCCGCTTGCTGTTATAAAACAGTTCAATGTAATCGAAGCTGATTTGCATACTACCCGGGCCGCACTACGAGAATTTTTCCGAAGGATTGCAAGTTGACGACCTCGTCTAGTAGCAATCCGCTACGGTCAAATAGATGCTGCCATTCCGCCAAGGTTCTTTCCCGTCCCCGAGTACCCATGAACATCTGCATATCGAATTGGGTACTGACAAAGTCAGCGTTCGACTCGGTCATCACCATTTCCATCAGAGCGATACGAGCACCTGATCCGTTGCATGCGAGGGCCACATTTTTGAGCGCTTCAACACAAGTGTCGTCATCGAAGCAGTGCAACACTGCGCTTAACAGAAAAACATCTTTGTCGCTGTTGGCTTCAGGTAGAGACTTGAATAGATCGCCTGCTTGAAAACGCATTCTAGCTAACAACGACTCCTCTAAGCGTCCTTCCCAGAACTGCTTTGCACCCTTTATCACTTGAGGGCGATCGACAATTAGGGCTTGAAGGTGTGGGTGCCGTTTTAGGATCGTTAAGGATTTACTGCCTTTGGAGCCGCCGATATCGATGACGCGCTCGAAGCGGCCCCAGTCAAAATCTACCGCAAAACTGTCACCGCTAAGTGATTCGACGCAATCCATGGCATGAGAAAACAATGCATCAAATTCCGGGTGAGTACTCATGTGGTCGAACAGGTCTTGCCCGTGTGATAGCTGGAAGGGCGTCTCATCGTTGCGCACGCCATGTTCCAGTTGCTCATACCAAGGACGGCTCATCTCCTCAGAGTTGTGCATCAGGATCATCGCACGAACATTGTTCGGAAAGTCCTGGCGTAAGTGGTTTGATAACTTGTTGTTACAAAATACCCGGGGCGACACTTCCTCGAAGATACCCATTGCCGCCAGCATTCGTAGCAGACGGTGCGTCGCCTCTGACGATGCTGATACCCGCATAGCGATGTCTTCGATAGAGAGGCGCTCATCACCCAGCGATGTTGCGATATCGACCTGGGTGGCTACATACAGTGCACGAGATTGCCAAAAGGCTGAACCAATTTGCATTAGCCTGAACGGCGGTGGTGTTATTTTATTAGGGATATTTTGTAGCCATGATGAAAACTTCATCAGCCATGAGAACCTGCGCACCGCACCGGTGTGTTTCTGGAAAGTCATCGCGACGCTCATGACGATTTTTTCCTTGTTGGGGCCAAACCCGTTGAGAACAGGTTGCCGTTAAAGGTGGCCAGTTTTTCAAGAAAGTCTGCGTCCATGGTGCTGCCCATCTGCTCCTCGAAGAGGTCTTTCAACAGCATCGGCGTCATGGCCAAACTAACGAATGCCATTCTGACAATATCCGGATCTAGTGTTGATGCGATCTGACCATCGGCTTTTAAATCGGCAACCTTGCGAGCCCCTTGGGTACGGCCGCGTTCGAGCAGTTGTTGGATGAAACGTCGCCCCGGACCTTGATTCAATGCCAGTACTTTCAATATCAGCTTGGGGAATTCTGGCTGTTCCGACATGGTGTTGAAATAGAGGCGAAAGAAGTCGGTGAAACCACCCACTGAGTTCAATGTCTGGCCATCCAGCACTTCGAGCAAAGGGTTTAGCGACTCCCGGATCATCTCCTCGTACAGGCCTTCCTTGTTGCCAAAGTAGTAGCTAATCATTGAGATATTGGCATCAGCTTGTTGGGCGATCATTCGGATAGAAACTTTGTGGTAGTCGTCGTCTAAAAATCGATCCTTGGCCGCTTTGAGCAACCTATCACGAACAGGTTCGGCGAGTTTATCGGTGGTATCGCTCATGGTATCTATCCAATCGGTGAAATCTCTAAATAGGTTATCACCCGTGTTCAAATGCCTATAGCGGATTCGCCAATCAAAATAGGTGATTTGATTGAACAATATTTCAGCGTTAAGTGACGGTTCTGGACTCGCCCGTTTGACGAGACATTTCGGCTTCAAAGTTGTTGAAAAAATCCTGTCGTACAAGGTTAGTCCGCGTCCAGTAATCCCCTCTGTGGCAGGATACATCGTGACCGAGAAGTCCAGCGCGCCCCAGACTTTTCCAGCAGTTTTGGCAACTGATCGCCCCCGCATCAAAACAACGGCTTGTCCGTGCTGGAGACCGAAACTACTAGGCTGGCCGCGTCGTAGTCGACGGTAACAAGTTGTCTGCGACCTTTGTGCATCTCTATGGGCCCGCCGACTAGTTCCCACAGACCAAATGTAAAAAGATCCAAGGTGCTATGGCCCGCTGCTCTCATAATGTCTGGCTCAGTGCGTGCCTCGACGTCATAGCGCGCGATCATATGACCATTGGGAGATGCTGTAGCCGATATTGGAGCGCCCAAGAACAGCTCGACTTCGCGGCGCGTGTACTCCTTTTTTATAAGACTGAGATCGGGCCCATTCTGCCCATTCGCGGCCATGTTGGCTGAACAGCCGGATAAAATAATGATGCTCATGATGCCAATTAGTATTTTTTTCATCTTTAATGCTCCAAAGATTATCCTGCGCAAGGACAGTTAACAGGCCATTTGACGGGGCCATTGGCACAGTTCTAAACGCAGTGATTAATAAGAGGGGGTACGTCTTGATACCGCAAGAAGCGTTACCAGGCGTAGCCTGTCGTTATGCCCCAGTGCATGCCGCCCGCTTTACGGTCAACATTTGCAAAGGTTACGTCTGCTTGTGAGTAGCGAACATCAACGCCAAGATTCACGTTTGAAGTGATGGGTACATATACGCCACCACCAACCCATAGGCCGGTAGAATCGTCGCTCTCAGTCGTATGAGTTGTCGCGGATCTGTTTTTTATCTCAGTATCAATCAGCGCAACCCCTCCACCGACATAGGGTGTAACTGATGTACCCGTTATATCGAAGATCTTTCGGATACCTAAGTGATGTTCCACTGTATAGGCTTCGTTCTTGAGGGCTCCGCTTTCGTGGACGTCGGCCGAACCGATGATGTCGTAGGCGATACTCACCGGCCAACTTTCACGCTTTATATCGAAGATTACTCCCAAGGACAGTTGTTTCTCTAGGGGTGACCAATCGGCGTCATCGAGTTGTTTCTGCCCTAGGTAGCCGCTGATATGGCCTGTCCAGTCATCAGCCTGGGAAACCTCGAAGGTGGGTAGCAGCAGTGCCAGTAGAAGGGTCTGTTTGAGTTGTTTTTTCATCATGTGTGAGGCCTCATTGGGTGGTTGTTTTCAACCTGGTTACACTTAGTCTGCCTGCTGAAAGGCAGCGGTTAAGCGTTTTCAATGAGTGCATTATGATCAGAATAACGGTGTTACATTATCGTCAGTGTGTATCGCTGTGTATGGTTATCACCGGCCGCCATCATTGACCCGTGAGCTCAACACGACGGGGCCCGCGCTCAGTGATCAATATCCCACTGAGGTATACTCCGCCAATGGCCTTTATCGTGTGAATTTGGTTCCTATTAGGGCAAGGGATGAATCTTGATGTCGGGAAAAATATTACTGATCGAAGATGATGAGAAGCTCACCGAGCTGCTCAGGCTGTATCTGACGCGTAGCGGTTTTGAGGTCTCGGTAGGCCATTCGGGTACCGATGCTCACCCGATGCTCTTGGAGACTAAGCCCGATCTACTCATTCTTGATCTGATGCTACCGGGCCTTGATGGTTTGAGTATATGCCGTCAGGTGCGAACATCATTTGCAGGTAAGATCTTGATTCTGACCGCAAGCGACGACGACATGGATCAGGTGGCCGCCCTGGAGATGGGCGCCGACGATTTTGTCTGCAAGCCCCTGCCTCCTCGGGTTTTGTTGGCCCGGATAAGAATGCTATTGCGACGCGAGAGTGGCATTGAGCAGCCTTCCCACCCGCCTTCGATCCCGGTCGATTCGCCAACCGTCATCGAGCACAAACTCTGCCTAGGTGGTCTCGAACTCAATCAGCTCACTCAGCGCTGCTTGTTAAGCGGTAATCGCGTCGGTCTGACACCTGGGGAGTTTGATCTGTTGTGGTTATTAGCGACTCACGCCGATCAGGTTCTCTCCCGTGACCACTTGGTCAAACACACCCGGGGGATCGATTACGACGGTGTCGACCGAACCATCGATAACAAAATTGTACTGTTACGCAAGAAACTCAACGACGATCCAGCACTTCCAACGCGAATTATCACGGTACGTGGTAAAGGCTATCTGCTGGTTGCTGATCAGTGGAGCTAGTTTCTGCTTGTTAGCTATTCCAGCATCTGAATAAAGCCCATCAACCGTACAAACCTGTACACACTCAGCCATGACGATGCAGCCGCTCATATGCCAAAATGATGGCCATAGTCGTCAATGGTTATGACACATCAACTGGGTTATCAATTTGGATTGAATTATGGCTCGCCTGTTTATCACCCTGTATATCGGCATCATCGTTGCCATCCTAGGCGTTTTTTATACGATCGAAACGCTGACTCCCCGGGTGTTTTATAATCTTCAGGAGCAAGCGGA
>JBALWS010000150.1:0-10339 GCA_036960405.1 Halopseudomonas sp.
TTCCTTCGCTACCTTCGCTACCTTCGCTACCTTCGCTCTCACCGCCGCCATCGCCACCTTTGTTGTGTACGAGGTAGCCGTCAGCGACATAGCTATGGTTGCCGTCCAGTAACAGGTTGTAGACCGACAGCTCCGGATCGGCATCTATCGAGTCAATCTCGAGTAATGGGACAAATTCAAACTCTGCCTCCAGGAAAGGCTGTTGTGCTAAGTTGCCTTGCTGGGTGGAGATTAGCTGAAACTGCTTGAAACGGCTTAGTTGGTCGTTTAACTCCAATTGGCCTGGTAGTAGTTGTGGGTTTTCGTGCTGGGTTTGAGCGGGGTTGATCGACTTCCAGCCTTCGGTCGTCATGAAGGGGTGCTCTGCGGTGACAAAGTGGCCACTATTATTCAGTCTATAAAGACGACGGCCTGCCAAGGGAACTTGCTCGACACCGATAACCCGGTTGAGTTTGCCGTTGTGGCCGATTACGTACTCGCCGATACGAACGGACTCGATGGTTTTGGAAGATCCATCAGCCATGATGACTTGGGTTCCGGCTATAAAGCAGGACTTGGCCTGTGCAGATGAGTAGCTCAAAAAACCGCTATCTTCCGTGTACAGATTGGGCCCCATTGCTAGTACGGCAGCCAGTGCGCCGCAAGTGACGATGCGAATGGCTTGGCGCTTGAACTGTTTTTTAGTGGTTTTCATATTGGCCTCCAATGAAAGGCAACTGCGTGGTTTTGAGTGACAACGGTTCAGCAGAAGGTTTAATCCCAGAAAAATTAAATAATTATTAAGGGATTAAAAATTAGCCTTAAGTGTTGTGGCTATATGGTCTTGGATAGATGAATGTTAAAGGTATGGATGAATCTAACAAACAACTAGTTGAGGCGATGGTGGCGTTACAGCCCCGGCTAAGGCGTTTCGCATACGGTTTGGCTGGCTCAATGGATGATGCCGACGAGTTGGTGCAGTGCACGTATGAACGAGCGTTACCGCGCCTGGATCAATGGCAAGTCGGAACGCGGCTCGATAGTTGGCTGTATCGGATCTTGCAAAACATCTGGTTTAATCAATTGCGAGCCAAGCGGGTGAGAGGAGAGCATCTGCCGCATGCCGACACTGACGATCTGGGTTGTGATCGCCAGCAGCGCCAGACTGAAGCGAGCATGATGCTTGATCGGGTGCGCAGCTGTATTCAATTTTTGCCTGAGGACCAACGGGCACCCTTGCTGTTGGTTTCGGTAGAAGGGCTGTCATACAAGGAGGCGGCAGAGGTGTTGGATGTGCCGATGGGGACGTTGACCAGTCGTTTATCACGAGGGCGATTAGCCTTGTTGCAGTTGATGGAAAAGCCCGCTTCGACAGCGGATTTAACACAGGTTGGAGTAAGTAGCCGAGACGGCTCGGGAGTCGCAATATGATGCAGGTAGACTCACAAACACTGATGGCTTATGCCGACGGGGAGTTGGCAGCCCCTGAGCGGGCTCTGGTTGAGCAGGCGCTGGAGCAAAGCCCAGAACTGCAACAACAATTGGAGCAGTTAAGCCGGTTGGATACGCTGCTGGGGGCCGCCTTTAACGATGCAATGCATGGTCCTCAGCCACCGTTGCGTGCGCTTGATCCGGTGGGGCAGACGCCAAAATCGGGATTGCAGCTTTGGCAAGCTGTCGGTCAAATATTTAACTGGCAAGCAGGAGCCGCTGCAGCGCTGTTGGTGCTGGGTGTAGCGGTAGGCGGTTGGTACGAGCGTCAGGCGCTAAGCACCGAGCTGGCGGTGAATCAACAGCAGCTTGAGCGGGCGATCGATCAGGCTTTGGAGACCCGTCTCAGCGGTGAATCGTTTCAATGGACGAGCGCGAAGGCGAAGCGTGAAGGGAGTATCACGCCGGTACGCACCTATAAATCTGAGCAGGGCCAATATTGCAGGGAGTTCATCGAGCGTAGAAGTGTTGCTGGTCAGGTTAATGAACAGCGCGGTGTGGCGTGCCGTGACGAGCAGGGCTGGCAACTCAAAGCGAACTATTATTTGTAATTCAATTCAAGCGGTTCGGTAGCCGGTAGAGGGGCTGTGTGGCTAAGCAGGCCCCTGCTATTCGTAATCTTGCTTGATTTTCCAGTCGTCATTGTCGCTCTTAAATTTACTCCACTCATCCTGCTCTTCTGGTGCCGGACTGTCTTGGGCTGTCTGAGCTTTAAGCTTTTCTTGGAGCTGTTGCAGTTTTGACTTCATATGGTTAAGGCGTTTGTTGAACTGCCCTTGAGAATTTATTTTGAGTAGCTTCTTAAGGCAGCTGCTGTAGTGGACCGCAGCAGCTTTGATGTTTTTATCGCCTTGCTCGGCGGTGCGGGCGCTGATCAGAGTGATATCGACTGTAACCAGCTCGAACATCATTTTACCTTGATTGACGTACTTAACCGCGGTGGGCTTATCCAGTGAACCGTCTTTATTCATCGCTACGATGATGTTGACCAGATCTTTGATGCGCGCTCGAATACCTTGGCCCGTTACCGTATCGTTAAAGGGGGCCTTAAGAGAGTCAAGTTCGCTGGTGAACGGTTGTTTAGCCTGTTCTTCAAGCTGTTGCAGTTGTACCTTGGCGCTGCTGTGGCGGGCATCTAGGGCGATAATGGCTGAGTAGTTTTTGCGTAGTAAGCCAATCACAAACAGACGTAGATCGGCGGTCATGTAGTTGTTGGGGATATCGCTGACGATACCGCTAAGGTGGCGAATCCGCTCGTTGATGATCGAGATCTTGCGTAATCGTTCTTTGCGGGCGTTTTCTACCGACTGGGCGATAAAAGCGGCACCCACCATCACGACGATACCGGCAATAATCAACGTGACGATCCAGGCAGGGCTCATGCGGACTCCTGATAATTAAGAACTACAGCTACTCTAAGTAACTATCACTTATTGCTCACGATAACTCGAGACTTTTGATTCATCAATGACTTAATGCCTAAGCTAGGGTTTATCGGCTATTTAAGCGGTTTTGTTTGTAGGGAAATTCAGCTTACTCGTCGCTAAAACAGATTAAAGTTTATTTATTACCGAGCGATAACTATTCAAACGCACTGGGAAGGGATGCAGAAATGCCGGTCATTGGATGGATTTTAGTGGGGTTATCAGTCTCAATGCTGTTTGCCACCATTGGTGTGACGCAGTTTTTGGCCCAGAGTTTGGGGGCTAAGCGATCGCGTTCAATTCGGTAGAAAAAAGTCGCTTTCCTCGCTTGACGCGTTTTTACTAAATCCCTATTATACGCGCCTCCTTTGTCGAGGATTACAAAGGAAATACGTCGTCCCGTTCGTCTAGTGGCCTAGGACACCGCCCTTTCACGGCGGTAACAGGGGTTCGAACCCCCTACGGGACGCCATCTTTTCAGACTCGATTTGTTGCTCTATTAACAAGCGTGGTCTGCCGGTGCGGGAATAGCTCAGTTGGTAGAGCGCAACCTTGCCAAGGTTGAGGTCGCCAGTTCGAACCTGGTTTCCCGCTCCAATTTTTCCTCTTTAGTGTGTCCCGTTCGTCTAGTGGCCTAGGACACCGCCCTTTCACGGCGGTAACAGGGGTTCGAACCCCCTACGGGACGCCATCTTTTCAGACTCGATTTGTTGCTCTATTAACAAGCGTGGTCTGCCGGTGCGGGAATAGCTCAGTTGGTAGAGCGCAACCTTGCCAAGGTTGAGGTCGCCAGTTCGAACCTGGTTTCCCGCTCCAATTTTCCTTTCTTATTTTTCCATTGCTCTTTTGATTCCTGTCGTTTGAATTGCGCTATATCAGTGATTTAACCGCATGATTCACTTACTATATCGCAGGTCACCTTGCCGAAAGCTAGGATTGTTTGCGTGAATCGTCTTTGTTCCTTTTTGTTGCTGCTATCGCTACTGTCCTCTGTTGGTAGTGTTCATAGTGGCGACTTGCTTTCTGGGCCGCGCTTGACGCTGATCGATCGTCAGCTCAATAGCACTAGTTGGTCGGCAGCAAACCTGGTCGATGACAACCTTTCCACTCGCTGGCTATCCAATCAGCAAGTCAATGACCTGAATTTTGTTTTTGGCAACAGTCGCCCGAGTGTCTGTTTCGACCAGATTGAGTTGGTTAATTACGGCAACGATGACCGCTCAATCGAACGGTTTATGCTAATGCGTACCCTCGATGACTCGCTCGACTCCGATGCGGAGACCGCAGGTTGGGTACCCATCGCTGCCGATGCAAATCCCACCGGGCTGATCAACCATGCGATGTGGGCGCAAGGTGGCCGTTTGGCGGCGATTGATGCTCAGCTCAATAGCACCTCCTGGGCGGCGGCTAATATCCATGATGGCGATACCCGCTCGCGCTGGCTATCGAGAAAGTCGAATAACGTCTTAGAGTTTGAATTTGATACCGACTGGGACGGTGACAGCGACGACACTATTAACATCCAAGAACTGTTGATTACCAACTATGGTAACGATGATAGGTCGGTCAACACCTTTCAGATCGAATATAGCCTCGATGGCCTCAATTGGGCCAAGCTGGAGGTGCCAGGGAGTGGGCCGGGTGAGCCCGATTATAATTTTGCCCTCAGTTGGCAGGGCGGGGCGCTTGAGGCGATCGATGCTCAGCTTAATAGCACCAGTTGGTCGGCTGCGAACCTGCACGATGGTGACAATAACAGCCGTTGGTTGAGCAGAAAAAGCAGTAATCAACTGACCTTTTCGTTTGACGCTGACGGTGACGGTAGCACCGGTTCAGTAGGCGATAGCGACGACTATTTTACCCTCGAAAAAATTTATCTGAGCAATTACGGCAACGATGACCGCTCGGTGCGTGAGTTCCAGGTTGAGGTCAAAACATTAGCCAATCCAAACTGGACCAAGTTGGAGGTGCCGGGCAGTAGCAGTGGTGAGGCCGATTATAACTTTGCGCTCGGCGCGCAGGGTGGGCAGTTGGTTGTTATCAATAGCCAACTCAATACCAGCAGTTGGGCGGCGGCGAATCTTCACGATGGCGACAGCAACAGCCGTTGGTTGAGCCGTAGCAGTAACAATCAGCTCGAATTTAACTTTGACGCCGATGGCGATGGCATCACGGGGCTGGCAGGCGATGCCGATGATCTGTTTACTCTGGAGCAGATCTATCTGCAGAATTATGGCACCGATGATCGCTCGATCAGAGAGTTTCAGGTCGAAGTAAAGACCTTGGCTAACCCCAGCTGGAGCAAACTGACGGTGCCGGGAAGCAGTAGCGGCGAGCCCGACTTTAATTTTTTGTTGCGTGATAATGGCGCTCAGCTGCAGAGCATTGATAGCCAGCTTAATACCAGCAGTTGGGCAGCCGCCAATATCCATGATGGCGACAACAACAGCCGCTGGCTAAGTCGAAAACCGCATAACCTGCTCGACTTTATTTTTGATACCGACGATGACAGCAGCAGCGGTTTAGCGGGCGATAGCGATGACCTGTTCAGCATCGAAAAGATCTATCTCGCCAACTATGGCAACGATGATCGCTCGGTGCAGCAGTTTCAAATTGAGGTGAAAACTCAGGCTAACCCCAGCTGGCATAAGCTTGAGGTGCCTGGATCGGTGGCGGGCGAGGCAGGACATAACTACACCCTGGTCGCGAATGGCGGCAGCTTGACCGGTATCGATAGCCAGCTCAATACTAGCAGTTGGGCGGCCGCCAACATCCACGACGGTAACGCCAGTACCCGCTGGTTGAGTCGCAAGCAGGCCAATACCCTGACCTTCGGTTTTGATACCGATAGCGATGGTAACGCTGGTGATGGTATCAGCCTCGATACGCTGCTGTTCAGCAACTACGGTGCCGATGACCGTTCAGTGCAGAGTTTTGAAATTGATATTCAGATCGCCAGTGGCGGTTGGCAAACCATCAATGCGCCAGGCGGAGGCACACAGTTCTTACCGGCGATGAGTAGTAGCGAGCAGAGCTGGGCGATCGGCCCTTATAGCAACGTGACCGCGACCCGGATACGGACCCTGAGCAACTACGGCGATCCCAGCTATACCGGTGCGCGTGAGATCGCCTTTGTCGGCGACTCGGTAACCCCCAGCTACAACTTTACCGCGGCGATGCACGGCAACGGCCAAACTTTCACTCTGGATGTCGCCGATCAGCCAGTTGCGGTCACGGCAGCAAGGCTGCGGACGGTGAGCAACTACGGTGACCCGACCTATACCGGCGCGCGGGAGCTACGCCTGCTCGGCCCATCGATCGCCGAATCGACCACTTTTGTGGCGGCGATGCACGGCAACGGTGAGAGTTTCGTGTTGGAGGCGGATAAGCAGCCGGTCGATGTCACGGCGGTCCGTTTCCGAACGGTTAGTAATCACGGAGATCCCAGCTATACCGGAGCCCGTGAACTGCAGCTGTTAGGCCCCTCCATCGCCGCTTCCAATACCTTTACCGCAGCCATGCACGGCAATGGCGAAACCTTTGTGCTCGATGCCGAAGATCAGCCGGTGGATGTCACCGATCTGCGATTTATCAGTATCAGCAATCATGGCGACGCCAGCTATACCGGCGCGCGAGAATTGGCCCTGTTGGGACCGTCGGTAACGGCGAGCACGACATTCAGCCTGCCGATGACCAGCGGACCTCATCAGATCACACTCGATGCCGAGGATAGTGTCAGCGACGTCACCTCGGTGCGTTTGATCACCATCGATAATCATGGCGACCCCAGCTACACCGGCTTGGCTGAGCTGGAGCTACTGGGTGATCCGGAGGGGCCGGACTATGTGTTTCAGGCGCAGATGGGGACCGCGGCACAAACCTATCTCTTTACTCCCAGTATGGGGCGGGTGTTTCGTTTCCATAGCCTAAGTAACCATGGCGATCCGAGTTATACCGGTGCTAGCGAACTGGCACTGCAAGAGTCTGATAACTGCATCATGGCGGAATGGCGGATGGACGAGGAGGTCTGGGATGGCACCGCTGATGAAGTCTACGACAGTGCCGGCAACGGCTACCAGGGTACCAGCCAACATAGTATCAGTACTGCTCTAGAGGGCGACGCAGGCGGAGGGATCTGCCGGGTGGGAGATTTTGATGCGCTCGCCAATGGCTATATCGATACCTCTTCGCTGGTTGGGCTTGGTGAGAGTTATACCCTGACCGGCTGGTTCAATTCTGCCGACATTAAGAAGAAAGATCAGTGGATTGTGGCCGATGACGACGGCTCCGACGGCAGTTTTATTCTAAGTTTGGATAAAGACAAGATCAGCTTTTCTCACCAAGGGGTTAACCCAGGAAGCCTGTCGACCAAGCCGCAGGTGAGCGTCGACCAATGGTATTTTGTCGCCGCAGTATTGGATACCAGTGCCAACAAAAGGCGCATCTATCTCTTCGATGCCACCGGCGCGTTGATCGAAGAGGCGATCGATAAAAAAGCGTATAGCGATCCTCTCGATGCGTCGCCGGGAAATGCCACACTGGGCGGTGAGCCGGGTGATGCCAGCCAAAGTAAGCGCTTTAACGGTTACCTTGACGAAGTCAAAGTCTTTAAAGGCGTGTTGGCGCAAGCCGACCTGCAAGTCATCGTTGATTATGAACGTCAAAAGTTCAACTGGGATGGAACCTTGCGTGCCTGCGCCGATGCTGGTGGCATTGAGTTAGAGGTTACGCTACCGGCCAGCGCCAGTACTTGTGTTCCTGCCGATGTGACGCTGGGAGTACTTGATGGCAACGGCAACCTAAACAGCAGCTATACCGGTACGGTCAACCTGAGCACTAGTTCGGGTCATGGTCGCTGGTTAATCGGCGATGGCCAAGGCACGTTAGGCCCCGATCCGATCAACGATGATGGTCGTGCTAGTTATACCTTTGTGGCCGCTGATGGCGGCTCGGTGATGTTGCAACTGAGCAACGGACATGCAGATCGGCTAACGGTAACCGTTGAAGAGCCCGAGGAGAGCGTCAGCGACACGTCGGAGCTGGTCAGCTTTGGCGATAACGTAATCGTGATCTGCCAGCAGGGCAGCAACTTCGTCAATTGTGGCGACAACAGCCCGCTCCCCGATCCGCTTTATGACATCGTCGCCGGGCGGGACCATAGCCTGCGCGCAGAGATGTGGCAGAAGGATGCGACGGACGGCACCTGTAGTGTCGCTGCCGGGTACAATCAGAAAGATTTCAAAGCCTGGCTTAGTCGCGCCATTGGTGATGCGGGTGGCGAAGCGCCAAAACTGGTGGGGCTCTCGACGCTAACCCTGCCCGAGGCGCTGCCCACCAGTAATAACGTTCAGTTAGATTTCGTTGATGGCCAGGCCAGCTTTGTCTGGCGAACCACCGATGTCGGGCTGCATTACCTTAACCTGCGCGATGACAGCAGCGGCTTTGCTAGAGACGAGAGCGACACCCCACTGACGATCGAGGCTAGTTCGGTCGATTGGAGTGTACGGCCGTTTGGTTTGTGGGTGTCTGCGGTGGGGAACGCGGCTGACAGTGGCAGTGCGAGTGAACCCAAATACGTCGAAGCCGGTGCCGATTTTGATATCAGCGTGAAGGCGGTTCGGTGGCAAAGCGTCGATGATGTTCTCCCTATAGGTAACCCCGATGGTCATCCTGACGGTCACGACGATACCGACCCCTCCAATAACGCCGATCTTTCGGATAACGACCCGACCAAAGCGTTTGGTAACGAAGGCGAGACGGTTGCCCTGTCTGCCTATCTGGTCGCACCTATCCCAGGTAACGATCCCGGCTTATCAGGCGTTGCCGGCTCTGCTGGATTTGTTAATGGCGTGGCAACAGTCAGTGGCGCGCGTTATACCGAGGTGGGGCTGATCGAAATCAGCTCTAGCCTGACCAGTGGTGACTACCAAGGTAGCGGCATCGATCTGACCGGCCGTAGCGGCTACGTCGGGCGGTTTATTCCGGCGCGATTGGCGCTAAGCACTAACATTCCGGTGCTCGATGATCAGTGCAGCGGCTTTAGTTATATGGATACAGATCTGGAGTTTACCTTGCCGCCCGAGATCACCGTGACTGCTCAAAACGGCAGTGGCGTTGAAACCCTGAACTACCATGACGATTTTTGGAAGTTGGTAAAAACGCTGGGTGATAGGAGTTATGCGAATGCTGCCAGCGCTGCATTAACCAGTTTTGAATCTACCAGCGGTGCGACCGCGTCGGTATGGGATGGTGGCACGGTCGCCGATGGCAGTGGCCGCCTGACACTGCCCAGCGATAGCGTTCGCTATGGCCGTACTGAGCTACAAGGGCCGTTCGATGCATCGATCGATCTGCTGCTGCCCGACACGGATCTGAAAGACAGCGACGGCGCTTGTTACCTGATCGATAGTAATAACGATGGTGATTACCTCGATGAGGCCGACTGTCAGGACTATACCCTGGAGGATATCAGCGGCACCGAACTGATGTTTGGTCGGCTGCGGGTTGAGAGCGGCTTTGGCCCGGAAACAGAGAATCTGCCTATCCAGGCGCAGACCGAGTACTTCAACGGTGTCGAGTTCGTGCGTAATGTGCAGGACAGTTGCAGCCCGATCGCTATCGATATTTTCGACCCCGCGCTAGGTCGCGTGGCCTCGGGAGCCTTGATCAGTGTTGGCGCCGGCAGCAGCGCGCTGCAGATCAATGAGCCGGTGGTGGATCTGGGCGACAGCGCGTTGGTGTTTGGTGCGCCGGGTAGCGGCAATACCGGTGAGATCGAATTCCAACTATCCGATCAGAATAATGCTGCTAGCTCAGGGATCGGTTCGCTGCCTTGGCTGCTGTTCGACTGGGATGGTGACGACAACTTCGACGATGATCCAGGGGTACGCAAAGCCAGCTTTGGCCGTTATCGAGGCCACGACAGGGTGATCTTCTGGCAAGAAAATTTCAGTCGCTAGGCCCCTGTATCTAGTCGAGTGTCGTTATATGAGCAGCGTTATCAATGCAGTTCGTGTTCGGCGCTAAACTGGTTGATCTCTTCGTCACTAAGAAAATGTAAACAGGTTCCGCCGAGTTGCCATAGCAGCAGGCGAGGCACGATGTGGCTCAGATTGGGGTGCATGGTGATCAGGTTGGATACCGCATCCTGCGCCAAGTGGTTATAATCTTCGCCGTTATCAATCATCTCAAAAATGTCTGCAAAGCGATCGCTGATGATCGTCGTCGCTTCTTCGCTGCCCGTAGCTTCCAACGCTTGCAGTGTTTGGGCTAGCAGAGTTTGTAAGGTGGTGCTGAGTTCTTGGCTCATTCGGGCTGATCGTCTCTATACAAAGGAAAGAAAATACAAGGAGTCATATTATGCCAGTGGTTTGGCAAGAAGCGATGTCGGTGGGCAATAAAATTATCGACGATGAACATAAGTATCTTTTTTGTTTGATCAACAG
>JBALWS010000151.1:0-10240 GCA_036960405.1 Halopseudomonas sp.
GCTGTTCAAGGGAGCGAAAATACTGACCGGCGGTGAGCAGCCTTCACTGGGGGGCTCATTCTTTCTGCCAACGGTATTGGCTGAGGTAACCACTGAGATGTTAGTGACCTACGAAGAGACTTTTGGCCCGCTGGCACCGCTGTATCGATTCAGTAACGAGGCTGAAGCGATCACCATGGCCAACGCGACTGAATTTGGCCTGGCAGCCTATTTCTATAGTCAGGACCTTGCCCGGGTGTGGCGAGTCGCCGAGGCGCTTGAAGTAGGTATGGTGGGTATAAACACCGGCTTGATCGCCACTGAAACAGCACCCTTTGGCGGAATTAAAGAATCGGGCTGCGGTCGGGAAGGGTCGAAGCATGGGCTGGACGATTTTCTAGAATTGAAATATCTCTGTCTCGGAGGCATTGATCCGATTAAGTAGAGCTATTAGCTAGAGCCACTAGGTAGAGCTAGATCCCACCGTAATAACGGCTGGCGTAGGCGTCATTACGGTGGTTTTTTAGATATCGGATCAGCGTCTATGAATTGTGGTACAGCGGCCTAGACAAGCCCGCATAGCTCGGCAAAACGGCGCAACAGAGCGTTGCTCTCCGGTGTCTCGATTACCTGCTCCAGCAGATAAGTGGGATCCTGATCGTACTCGGTCAGGATATCTCGCTGCTGATTGACATAGTCACGGGTGACAGCGGTGCTGAACTCGGGATGAAACTGTACCCCCCAGACTTTATTACCGAAGCGAACTGCCTGATGAGGGTCGTGTGGGTTGGCGGCGAGGATAACCGCATTGTCGGGGAGTTTCAGGATGGTTTGGTGGTGCGTCACGTGCGCAGCAAAGGTTTTGGGTAAGTTATTGAGAAGTACGTCACTGTCTGCAGTCGTTGAACAGGTTATAGCGACTGTTCCGACTTCAGGGCCACCAGGGTGGTGACCGGATAGTCCGCCGAAGGCCTGGCCCAGCAGCTGGTGACCGTAGCAGACACCCAGTATCGGTTTATCCAGGGCCGCGGCCTGACATAACCAGCTTTGCAGCGGTTCAATCCAGCTGTCGCCGTCGGTCACCATACTGTGCGCCCCGGTGATAGCGACGCCACAAAAATGTCGTAGATCGGGTAACGGAGTGGAGCCATAAGCTTCATGAATACAAAGCGATTCCGCATCGAGGCCAAGGCCTTGAGCAAACAATTGTTCAAAATCACCGTGAGTTGAAATCGTGTCGAGAAAAGTTGATCCTGCTTTAATAATCAGTAGCTTAGCCAGCCTGTCTATCTCTGGTGTAGTGCTGCTGTGCTGTTTTCATCGTAGTCTCGCGATAATAATCCCACAGCAACAGTGAACCGACACTGCGCCAGGGTGCCCAGTGGGCGATAAGGTCACGAGCCTGTTTCGGTGAGGGTCGGGCCGGCAGCTTCTTTAGCCGTTTCAGCGCATCCAACAGGGCTAGATCGTCGGCTGGAAAAATGTCCGGGCGCTTGAGGGAGAGGAGTAGGTAGATTTCGGCACTCCAGCGACCGAAGCCCCTGAGGGATGTAATCACCTTGATCGCTTCAGCATCATCCATCGCCGCCAGGCTGTCGATGTCAAAGCGCCCTGTTACCACCGCTGCAGCCAAGCCTTTGGCGTATTCTATCTTGCGCAACGATAACCCCGCGTTACGCAGGGAGAAGTCATCTTGAGATAGCAGGGCCTGTGCAGAAATCTCAGGCAGCAGGGTCATGACTCGGCCCATAATCGCCCGAGCGGCAGGGGTAGAGATCTGCTGGCTGACAATTGCCAAGAGAAAGGCCTCAAATTCTGCGGGACGTATTCGGGGGGAGGGTATGCCGAGTTGATCAACAGCCTGGGCTATATCGTTGTCTACGTCGGCCAAGGCTGCGATGCCGGTAGCGATAATCTGTTGGGTCATATCGTTGCTTCAGAATCGCCGTTATCGGCCTTGTGCCTTGGCCGCAATGGTAATCTGACCGCTGCCCAAGGCAGACTGAGACAACTAGAAATCATATTCAGAGCAGTGCCATACATGCGTAGGCAAAAGAGGGACTACAGATACCTGCTCGGCAGCCCCGGGCTCTCGTTGTAGGTCGCGTCCGGGGGCGCTGTTATCAGTCCAAATCACCTCGGTACCTTGCTGGCTGGTGCTGGGGAGTTCAATCGTTTCTAGTACGCGTTTCATTATCTGATCCTGCCGATTTTACACAGGCTTGATTTACTTTGGGTAGAAAACCGTTTTTAGCCTGAACTAAACATGGTGTGGCAGTTATGATGGTGATTTTTACATGGGTAAACAAATAAGAAGATTCAATCGATTGATAAGTTTGTATTGAAACGTAAGCGTCGAGAATTAATAAGCGTTAGATATAAGTCGTTTGGTTTTTTTAATTTGAAATATTAATCGCAAATAATTAACAATAAATAAACAGAATAAACATCGGACACATCAAAGTTGCGGGCATATGTAGTTTGTTCCTAATCGCCGTAATTATATGATATGAAGTGATTCTGGTGTTGCATTTTAAACAGGCCCCAAGCGTTTGATTATTAATCATTCTGCAATACCCAGGACAGGTTCGCTATGCGTAAATATCTACAAATAAACCTAGATGATCGATCCATTAAAACGGAACAGTTGAATGGGGAATCGGTCGCTCACGCAGGCCGTTATTTTATTGCAAAGACCCTACTCGAACAGGGCGTGGCTAAAGTAGATCCGTTTTCGGCTGAAAACCCGTTGATCTTCTCTGCCGGACCCTTTGCCGGTACAAGTTTTTCTAATGCCAACCGTCTCAGTGTCGGTTGTAAGAGCCCATTAACCGGAGGCATTAAAGAAGCCAATGCAGGCGGCACTTTTGCGTTGGCCATGGGCCACCTGGAACTAGCGGGGTTCACCCTTCATGGCGCGTCTGAAGACTGGGTGGTTATTCGCATTCCGAAAGAGGGGGCGATTCAGTTCGAGAGCGCCGAAGCTTATCTGGGTAAAGGCAATATTGAAGCGGCAGCGATGTTGTACGAAAAATACGGTAACAATGTCAGCCTGGCGCTTTGTGGTCCAGTGGGTGAATATCAGGGGCTGCTATCGGGTATTGGTTTTAGCGATCCTGAGCGACGTCCGGTACGTCTGGCGGCTCGAGGTGGCGTCGGTGCCGTGATGGGGCATAAAAAGGTTAAGGCGATAGTGATCGATAAGGCTAAGACACCGGCGCTGCATGATCGTAAGAAAGTTTCCAAGGCGGTGCGCGAGTACGGCGTTAAAATTCGTGATCAGGAAGGCTTAAAAAATCTGAATCAATACGGCACCCCGTTTATGGCCGATGTTGCCAACCTTATTGGCGGACTGCCGGTCAACAATTTTAGCCGTGGTCGGTTAACCGATGGCACGCTGAAAATGGGCGGGCAATATATCCGTGATCAGAATCTGGCCCGAGGTGGTGAACAGACCCACGCCTGCATGCCGGGTTGTATGATCAAATGCAGCAATGTTTACCACTGTCCCGCCGGTAAAGAATTGGTCGCCCCGCTGGAGTATGAAACGATCGGTTTGATGGGCACTAACTGCGGTTTGACCGAACCCGACGACGTGGCTGAACTGAATGCCATTGCCAACGACCTTGGGATCGACAGTATTGAAACCGGTGCGGTGTTGGGTGTGGCGATGGAAGCAGGGCTGGCCGAATTCGGCGATCTGGATTACCTGCGTGCGGCACTCGAGGATATTCGCCAGGGCACCGAGCAAGGACGTTTGTTGGCTCAGGGCGCCGCCCGGGTGGCCGAGCACTATCAGGTTAAGCGTGTGCCGGTGGTTAAGAAACAAGCCCTGAGTGCGTACGACCCCCGGGTTATCGAGGTCACCGGCATCAGCATGATGATCACAGCGCAAGGCGGCGATCATACAGCAGGCAACGTGGGTGGTTATGATTGTAACGGCAAGAGCATTGCCGAATTGGTCGATGTTAGCATGCAGGCGCAGATCAGTGCTGCCGCAGCCGACTCGCTGGGGATGTGCATCTTTGGACGCTCGGTCACCGACTTCAATCACGAACTACTCACCGACACGGTTAATAATATTCATGGCACCAAGTTGAATCCTTCGTTTATTGCCAACTTGGGGCGTGAAACCTTACGGCTTGAGAAAGCCTTCAACCAGCAGGCCGGATTCCAGGAATGCGATGACCAATATCCTGAATTCTTTTACGAAGAGCCCTTGCCACCTACCAACAAAGTGGTCCGATTGTTCAGTGATGAAGTAAACCGCTGCGTCGATGCCTGGTGGGAGCAGAACCCAGCGTAATACCGTTAGACTGAGCCGTTGGCACGGCTTATGGTCGGCTGTCGTTTAACGCGATGGCTGCCCCGACTTTTATTAGCATCAGCTCCAGAACGCTACTACATTAAAATTCTTTCTATATTTCCTTAGGTTAAACTCCAGATTATGTACCGGCAATGGACGCCGGCTTGCTTCTCACTAACAACAGTCTGACCTAAGAGGCCGCTCATGACCGAGTTTTCAGAAGCTTTTGCTGCTGCTTTTTCGCTGTTGATCAGCCTTGATCCAGACTTGGCCGAGATCGTGTTGCTGTCATTGTCGGTGAGCCTGGTGGCCGTATTCATTGCGATTGTGGTGGGTATGCCCTTAGGCGCAGCCTTGGCGGTTTTCAATTTTCGTGGGCGCCGATTGGCAGTGGTTGGGCTGAGTTCGCTGATGGGGTTGCCGCCGGTCGTGGTGGGGTTGATCGTCTATATGCTGTTGTCCCGATCTGGCCCCCTGGGGGTACTGGGCCTGTTGTTCACCCCGACCGCGATGATCATCGCCCAGGTGATTCTGGTGGTGCCCATTATTGCGGCACTGACGCGTCAGGTGGTCGAGGAGCTGTGGGGCGAGTACCAAGAGCAGCTGCGTTCGTTAGGTGCAACGCCAAGGCAGGCGTTGCCCACATTGCTGTGGGATGGACGCTTCTCGCTGATTACTGCAATGCTGGCCGGCTTTGGGCGTGCTATTGCCGAAGTGGGGGCGGTGATGATCGTCGGCGGTAATATTGACCACGCCACCCGGGTCATGACTACCGCCATCGCGTTGGAAGTGAGCAAAGGGGATCTAGCGCTGGCCTTGGGATTGGGGATCGTGCTGATTTTGATCAGCATCAGTGTCAATGCGCTTGGCCACCTAATTAAGCCATCAGAGGTTAAGCCAACGTATCAGAACCGAGTTGCTGTTAACGAGGGGATGCGATGACAACCGATAGCATTCTTCCGTTGGAACTCAGGTCGGTCAATTTTGAGGCGCAGGGCAAGCGTTTGATCAAGGATCTCTCCTGCACCTTTGAGCCGGGGCTGCGCACCATCGTTATCGGTCCTAACGGGGCCGGTAAAAGCCTTTTTCTAAGACTTTGTCATGGTTTGTTGCAGCCAGCGTCGGGGCAAGTTGTCTGGCACGGTGGTGGTCAAGACGTGACCCGAAGCCAAGGTATGGTATTTCAGCGACCAGTGATGCTGCGGCGCTCGGTTCACGCCAACGTGGAGTACGCGCTATCCGTTCGCGGGGTGCCGCGCAAAATGCGTCATACGATCATCGACGAGGTTTTACAACGTACCGGACTGAGTCGATTCGCCGACTATCCGGCCCGCCAGCTTTCGTTTGGCGAGCAGCAGCGACTGGCGCTGGCTCGCGTCTGGGCGCTGAAGCCGCAGATCCTGTTTTTGGATGAGCCTACCGCCAGCCTGGATCCACCCGCGACCCATTTGGTAGAACAGATTATCGAGGCGATTGATGCCGCCGGTACCCGTATCGTCATGACCACCCATGACCTGGGGCAAGCTCGCCGCTTGGCCGATGAGGTGATGTTCCTGCATCGGGGACGGCTGTTGGAACATGCGCCGGCCCAGCAGTTCTTTGACGAACCTAAGAACGACCAGGCAAGGGCGTTTGTCCGTGGCGAGTTGCTCTGGTGGCACCGTAAAAACCCGCTCCATAAGCCCGGCAGTAAAGAGGAAATTGGCTCATGAAAACGTTTTCAGCGATGGCATTGTTACTATCGCTTAGTGTTCTATTGCTGACCGGAAGCGCCCGTGCCGAGCAGCCCTTTATCACTCTGGCCTCCACCACCTCGACCCAGAATTCGGGATTGTTTGGCTATATCCTGCCCCAGTTTACCGAACTCTCTGGCATCGAGGTGCGGGTGGTGGCGGTCGGCACCGGCCAGGCGATCCGATTGGCGCGTAACGGCGATGCCGATGTGCTGCTGGTACACCACCGACCCTCGGAGCAACGCTTTGTGGCTGAACAGCACGGTGTCGATCGACGCGATGTGATGTACAACGATTTTGTTATCGTCGGTCCGACGGCAGACCCGGCGGGCATCCAGGGCATGGACGATGCGGCCGCAGCGCTGAAAAAGCTGGCCGCAGCGTCGACCGTTTTTGTTTCCCGCGGAGATGACTCCGGCACCCACAAAAAGGAGCGAGGGCTCTGGGCGGCAGCCGAGATCGATCCGACAATCGCTTCCGGCGGCTGGTATCGGGAGACCGGCTCCGGCATGGGGGCGACCCTGAATGCCGCCAGCGCTATGAACGGCTATGCTCTGGCGGACCGTGGCACCTGGATGAGTTTCAAGAATAAAGGCGCGTTGACGGTGATGGTGGAGGGCGACTCACGTCTGTTCAACCCCTATGGCGTGATTCTGGTGAATCCCGTCAAACATCCGCATATCAAGGCGGACGCGGGGCGTCGCTTTGTCGACTGGATCACCTCCGCAGCGGGGCAGGATGCGATCGCCACGTTTCGAATCGGCGGGCAGCCGCTGTTTTACCCTAACCCGCGCTGACTCCAATCGTTCGCACTTAACAGAGTGAGAGGGATTATTCTTCTGTTGCTGGTGCGTCCAGATTCTCCGGCTTTTCTGTTTCCACAGGCAGTGAATCAATCAACACCGAACCCACCGAAGACGGGGCTTGCATCTGGAACGATGACTGCTCGCTGGGGTCCGGCAGCGGGTCGATCAGGCGCCGATAAATGGCGTGCGCAGCCATCAGTCCGGCAATGACCGCCAGGCACCAGAAAAAACTCGGGGCTCCCCATCGTTCCATCACCATCGAGACGATAAAGGGGCCCATCGTGGCACCGAATCCGCCCACCAGTAACAGGGTGCTGCTGGCGCCGACGGATTGGTCGGCCTCCAGTTCATCGTGGGTGAGTGCTAGATAAAGAGCCAACAGAGGAAAGCAACTGCCGCCGAACAGCAGAGCCAGTAGCAAATGGCGGTTGTCGGTGGTGACGCCGACCTGCGAGATTGCCATGGCGAACAGCAGCGCTGCAAAGGCCGTTGACGCGATCACCGTTCGTCTATCGATACTGTCTGATAGTTTGCCTAACGGCCATTGGAATATCATGCCGCCCACGACCAATATCGCCATAAACAACGAAATCTGATCGACTGACATCCCCTGTTTGCTGGCATAGACCGCGCCCATCCCGAACAGCATGGCGTAGCAGGTGTTGATCAAGAAGGCGCCGACCACGCCGGTCGGTGCGTGTCGGTACAGGTTTCTGATACTGACCGGTTGAGTGGCTTCAAAAGGTGGCATCGGCGTGGCAGTAACCAGAATGGGGATGGCCGCCACGCTGATCAGAACCGAGATCAGGGTAAACAACTCGTAGCTACCGGGATCGGACAGTTTTAGCAAAAACTGGCCACTGGCGAGCCCTGCCAACATGGTGATCATGTAGATCGATAGCAGCTGACCTCGGTTCCTGTTGTCGGCGGCCTGGTTCAACCAGCTTTCTGCGACCACGTATATCGCCGAGATAGCAAAGCCGGAGAGCAGTCGCATCAGCCCCCAGATCCAGGGGTCGACGATCAGGGTATGCACCAGAATGCTGATGGATGCTAAGCCAGCCAGGGCGGCGAAGGTGCGAATATGTCCAACCCGCATGATGATTTTGGGTGCGCGTAGCGACCCCAGTAAGAAGCCGACGTAATAGGCCGACATCATCAGCCCGGTCACTCGGGTATCGAAGCCCTCTAGTTCGGCACGAATGCCTAGTAACGAGCTTTGGGCACCGGTGCACAGACCAATAATTCCGAGGCCAAAAAACAATGGCCAGACGTTTTTAAGAGTTTGCTGGATCATGGGGTAACTGAGTGTATTGGGTAAAAGGGGCCGTTTGAACGGTGAGAAGTCCTGAGATGGACTCAACGGAACCCAGTATAAGCCAACTGATTACTCTAAGCGCAGGATTAAATGTCGGTAAAGGTAAGGTGAAGGAGGGACGGCGGCTGCGTCTCAATTGCTTAACAACAAAGCCGTCCCGTCTAATTCAGCAGAACCAATAAAAGACGGGACAGTTTCGCTGCTCAGCTCGATGTTTGTACTGATGTCGTTACTTCGGGGTAACAATCACGTAGAGCTTGCGTACCGCTTCCAGTACCTCCCAGGTGCCAACAAATCCGCTAGGAATGACAAAGGAGTCGCCGGTGGCGAAAGTAGAGGAACTGCCCGCTTCATCGGTCAGTATGACCTTGCCTGCGAGAATGTGGCAGAACTCGCTTTTGGTTGAATAGTCGGCATTCCATTTGCCTTCGGTGCACTCCCAGATTCCGGACAGCATCTGCTCAGAGGCGTCATGGAACTGGTTCCATAGCGTCTGTTCCGGTTGGCCATGGAGGCAACGATCGGCAGGCATGGCGGAAACCGCACCTTCGATAGTAGAGCTGGCGAAATCGATCACTTTTTGAATAGTATTAGACACAGAGATAACTCCTGTGGTGATGGTGGATGGAAAACAACTTAGCTGGCCGTTTTGTTAGCTAGCAACCGCGACTTCCTGGTTGTCGTACACGACATGATGGATGTCACCCTCGAACATCGCCTCCAACTTCAGCGCGTCCTCAACTGCAAGTGCCCGCTCTGAAGAATTTTTGGCCACTTCAAAGTCGTCCCAGTCGTTAAAAAACAGCTCGAAAGTGAGGTAGAACTTGGGGACCTGGCCGTCGCGAACGACGCCCTTTTGGTAGCGCAGCTGCTGCAGCTTGGGGTACTTGGCAACTAGCGGCAGATGAATTTCCTGAACGTAGGCGTCAAATTCCGCCTCGGAACCTTTGACAGTGCCTTCGTAATAAGCGCAAAACGCTAACATAATGATCTCCTTGGTAAATGGGGTTTGATTGGTGTTGAATTCGTTTGAGTGCTGCGGCAATTAACCGTCGTGCTCGCTATTCAGGCAGCCGTTGAGGACTGGTTTTCACCATTTCGGCATTGATCGGCACCCAGTCGTCGGCATCGGCATCGGAATCGGGAAGAATGGCGCCGTGCTCACAATCGAGTTCACAATTGCCACAGTCACTGCACTCTTCAGGGTTGATCGCCAGCATGCTCGCACCTTCGTGGAAGCAGTCAGCGGGGCAAGACTCAACGCAGTCGTAGCAGAGCGTGCAGTCATCAGTAACAACAAAAGTCATAACGACCTCCTGTAATAAGGATTAGCGGTGGGTATCGATCGAGCAGGTAAGCCTGCTCGATTCGGCGCTATTCGATCAGCGCCAGGGTGTAGCTAAAGGGTCAGCTAGCGGTTTTATTCAACCAATAGCGCTTCGATAGCGGATGGGGAGAGGTCTTTCGGGCCCATGCGGATGGCATCCCAGGGGCAGACATTCCAACACAGCTCGCAGCCGATACAGTTCTTTTCGGTGCTGGCAACCTGCTCCTCACCCTCGTTCAAGGCATCGTAGTAACAGTTCTTGATGCAACTGGTGCACTTGGGAAATTTGCATTTTTCGTGGTCGATATAGGCCTGCAACGGGCTGGCTTCAAACAACTCTTGCAACGTGGCGACCTGACGCGAGGAGATGCCGTACATGGAGTCGACAGTGTCGTAACCGTGGGTGTCCATGAACTTCTCGACATCACCGATTACTTTGGGCAACCATTCGATCCCCTTGAGCATCAGCACCGATCCGACCTGCATGATCTTCGCGCCACTCATAATGAATTCGACCGCGTCGCGGCCGTCGAAGATGCCGTTGGAACCGGCGATCTCCATCCCCAGCTGGGAATAGATTTCGTGCACCCAGCGCAGCGTGATCGGTTTTACCCAAGGGCCGCCAACACCGGCGACACCACCGATATAGGGGGTCCCGGCTTCGATGTCGGTGGCGAATCCTTTAAAACGACTGTTGACCGAAACGGCTGCTGCACCCGCGTCTTTGGCGGCTTTGGCTATTACGGCCAGGTCGATCGCTTCAGGAGTCAG
>JBALWS010000152.1:0-10071 GCA_036960405.1 Halopseudomonas sp.
GATGGCCAAACTGTATCAACGTTATGGTGTCCAGTACGCCAAGCCGGATCGATATCGTAAGGATGCGTTGGAGTAGCATTGCCGCGGGCGATAGCAATAAGGGCTGGCTTGTCCGGGCTGCGCTGATCTCACTGTTGTTGTGCTCTGCGAGTGCTAGGCGTATCGAATAGTCGCCAATCCTCTGGTTTCACTGCTGCTGGCAGCAGTCACTAGCTGTTGTCGGGCAGGTACTGCTGATAACCCGGAGCCCCAAAATAACGTACCGACTTATTTTGGGTTTTCTTCTTGGCAATCAGGTTACCTTCGCGGTAGATCCTGACAACCTGTGTGTCACCGCTTTTATCCGTGTCGTATTCGTTGAGATCGTCAAGCCTCAGCGCATCAAATTCAGAGCGGGTAATCAATTTCATGTTCTCTCCAGGCTGTTTGTTTTGTTAGGGGACCTCTGATCAAGTCCCCTGGCATTACTGTCTGCCCCTTAGGGCAATGTCTTAAGTGTACAGGCTCGTTGTTGTCGCCTTTGCTAAGGGCTACGGCCATTATTGCTGCATGGGTGAGTTAAGGCGTTTCCTAGAAGAAAGTCGAAGTAATGACTAAATTCACCTTAGTTGCCCGTTTTTTGCTATTCAAAATATCATCAAGGCGGCAGGATATTACAACTCTTCTGGCTCAGCGCATGAGCCATGGCGTCTTAATTTCTGAGGTGTGCAGCCATAGTGGCGCTTAAAAGCCTTGCCAAGGGCTCTCGCCGAGGAAAAACCGACCGAATCAGCGATCTGTTCAAGGGGCTCGGCGGTGTATTTTGCCAAGCTGTGGGCTTTCATGATGCGCCACTTCGTCAGATAAGCGATCGGCCCCATGCCAACGGCCTCCTGAAACTTCCGGCTCAGAGTGGCTCGCGACATCCCGACCTGAGCCCCAAGAGACTCTTGAGTCCAGTTATGGCCTGGTGCTTGATGGATGAGTTTCAAGGTCTGATAAACCCGTCGATCGCTCAGGGCAGACAGAAAGCCAGCGGGTTCCTGGTGAGTACTAATGTAGTGGTTGAGCAGTTGAAGAAAGAGCACTTCGGTTAAACGATCGATGATCGGTCCATTAGGATCCTTTCCTCGTTGTATTTCCGTGTCAATTAACTGGATCGTCATCCAGAGTGGGTCGGTTCGTCCTAGCCGGGGTATATGCAGTATTTCAGGTAATGCGTCGATAAAAGGATGTGAGGCGTCGCGATCGAAATGGACCAAACCACACATGATTCTGTGGGTTATCTCTCCCTGTTGAAAAAGAGGGTTGCTCAGTTGGCATGCTTTGCTGGCGTCACTACTCGGAACCAAGGGACGACCCGGCTGGTCTGCAATCCAATGTGCATCGTTTCCGGAATACATCACAATTTCTGAATCGCGGACCTCAATCCCGTCCTCTCCGCTGACCCCGACGAAACAGCTGCCAGACAGCAAAATATGAAAGCGGGGGGAGGCTGTCGAACCCAGTGACATTCCCCAAGGCGCTGCAAGCTCGGAACGGAAGAAGATGGACCCTCGAAACCGTAACGTCTCCATGACATCACTGAATACGTCAAACGGGGTCTCTTCATTGAGTCGGTTGAGCACCTTTTTGATCCTCCAAGACACCTAACAAAATGACTTTCGCACTTATGATTATGTTTCAAAGGTTTGGTCTTTCAAGGCCAAGAGTATAACCAAGGAGTCTTTTGATCTGTCTATCACCCGTGGGAGAGTAATGATGATTATAGGTAAATTCAAACAGGCTACGCTTTTGGGGACGTTGCTCGGACTATCGTTGCAGATGTTGTTTGCCGACACTGCTAATGCAGAAACGGCTTATACCCTAAAAAATGGCCAGTTAGAGCGGCCAACGGGTTATCGAGAGTGGGTCTATGTCGGAACTCCCGTCACGCCTAATGACATGAATAATGGCAAAGCGGCCTTTCCTGAGTTTCATAATGTCTATATCGATCCAAAAAGCTGGGGGCATTGGAAAAAGACCGGAGAATTTCCAGAGGGCACCATTCTGATCAAAGAACTGGTGAGTGTCGGTGCGAAGGCTGCGGTCAGTGGTAACGGCTATTTTCAGGGGGAGTTTATTGGATTGGAAGCCACGATCAAAAGTAAGGTGGCGTTTCCCAACGCACCGGGAAACTGGGCGTATTTTAGCTTTTCAACTCCGGACCATAAATCCCTAAAGGCGGTTGCAGAGGCTTTCCCGGCTGAAGCATGCAACCAATGCCATCAAAATAGCGCGGAAAACGATTTCGTATTTACTCAATACTACCCAGTACTGCGGGCCGGTAAGGGGACGGGTGAGATGGCCGTCGGCGGTAAGTAAGATTTACGCTGTTGCCTAGATGAGATGACCAAGATAAGGAAGATAACAATGAACAAATATGCGAAAAAAAGCGCCTGTCTGGTGGCTGCAGCACTGATCAGCACGGCGGCTACTCCGGTATTGGCTGGGGGAGAGCTTTCTCCGTACGTCGATAACCAAGGGCGTATTACGCTCCCTGATGATGTTAGGGCGACCATGGTTCATCTGGGTTCCTGGTTTGTGCCTGACGGTGGGGCCAGTGGTTTCCATGATGTCTATACCCAGCCTGAAACGGTCAAGGCCTTCCGTAGCAGCGGACAATTTCCGGATGGCGCGGTGCTGATAAAAGAGCTGCGCGTCTCAAAAACCGGCGACTATTCCACCGGTAAAGGGGTGAGCTACTCAACCTCGGCGATCAAGCAATGGTTTGTTATGGTCAAGGACAGTAAGAATCGCTTTGCCAGCAATCCATCCTGGGGTGAAGGCTGGGGGTGGGCTCTGTTTAAAACCGATAACCCGAAGCTCAATGTCAGCGATGATTATCAGAAGGATTGCCTCGGCTGTCATGTGCCGGCCAAGGGTAACGATTGGGTCTACACAGAGGGGTATCCGACACTTGTTGGCCATTAAGCATAAGCCCTCCCAATTGAGACGATTTCCTGCATAGCCAAGAATAGCCGTAAGCAGCGTCTCAGACCGCCATTCGGCAGAAGTCGGCTATGTCGATATAACAGAGGTGCCTTTCGTTTCTTTTCGAGGTTCTGCTTATGCACCCTAGAAAACATTTCAGAGGGGGGGGGAGACTCGTCGTCGTATTCAGGATTTCTTCCCGCTAGCAGATATCATCAGCACCATGGTTGAGCAGTCGTACTAGGTCCTTTTGCATTACGATTGCAAAATTTGTCTTTTACCATCAAAAAACAGGGCGTTAACGCCCGGTTTTTTGATCTGTTCGGGGCCGGTCTCTAAGCCAGCCCCGGGAGCGCTATTGAGGTTTAGATGTCCTCGGCCACCATCTCGATGGAGCCGCATGGACACTCGGAAACGCAGATGCCGCAACCCTTACAGTAGTCATACTTGAACTCGAAACCCTTGCCGGGGCCGAGCTTGGTGATGGCGTTATCGGGGCAGACGCCGTAGCAGTTGTCGCACTCGAAGCAGTTACCGCAGCTCATGCAACGACGGGACTCGTACTGAGCAGTTTCCTCGTCCAGGTTACCGACAACCTCGGCGAAGCCAGACTGACGTCGGGCAACATCTAGGATCGGTCGTATGGAGCGGGGTGCATCGGAGTAGTACCAGGTGTTTAGCTCTTCGAACAAGGCGTCGCCGTTCTTCTCGGGCGCCACGAAGATCTGGCCGTTGAGGTAGGCGTCGATGTTCTTGGCCGCTTTCTTACCGTGACCAATGGCTACGGTGACGGTACGCTCGGAAGGGATCATGTCACCGCCGGCGAATATCCCCTCAGAACCGGTCTGCATGTTATGCCCAACCAGCACTACGCCACCTTTGGATTCGATACCGCTCAGGCCATCAAGCGGACCCAGGTCGACCGATTGGCCTACCGCCTGGACCAGCACGTCGGCTTTCATGGTCTCGGTCTGGCCGGTGCCGACGGGACGGTTGTCTTCGCCGGTGATCATTATCTCAAGCTCCAGCTCGCCGTTCTTGATGTCCTTGATGGTACGCAGACAAGCGATCTGAACGCCTTCTTCCAGCGCTTCATGAATCTCCAGCTCGTGAGCGGGCATCATGTTGCGGTCACGGCGGTAGACCACGGTGACGGACAGCGCACCCATGCGGGTAGCCGAACGGCCGACGTCCATGGCGGTGTTCCCCCCCCCGTAGATCACCACATGGCCGTGCAGGTCGGGAAGATTTTCATTTTCCAGATCGCGCAATACGGTAGCGGCGTCATGGATCGGTACGCTGCCGTCGGTAGGCAGATCAACCGTGCTGCCAACCTGTGCACCAAAACCGAGGAAACAGGCGTCAAAGCCACCCTCTTTGATGGTCTCTGCGACGTTGGCAACGCGGGTGTTGGTTTTGATTTCAACACCCAATTTTTCGATTCGACCGATCTCGCCAGCTAGTTTTTCGCGGGGTAGGCGGTACTTGGGGATGCCGTAACGCAGCATGCCACCGGCCTTGGGCGCGGATTCAAATACGGTCACAGCGTGACCCATACGGCGCAGGTGGTAGGCGGCGGAGAGGCCGCCAGGGCCGGCGCCGATCACCATCACTTTCTTGCCGGTATCAGGCTGGGTTTCAACGGTCCAGCCGTGGCGCAGGGCTTCGTCGCCGATAAAACGCTCGACGGCGTTGATGCCAACGGCCTCGTCGACATCTTTGCGGTTACAGGCGCTTTCGCAGGTGTGGTAGCAGACCCGACCCATTACGGTGGGGAAGGGGTTGTCCTGCATGATCACGTTGAAGGCTTCTTTGTAGTTACCTTCCTCTGCGTGGAACAACCACTGCTGGATGTTCTCGCCAGCCGGACAGGTCTTGTTGCACGGTGGCAGACGGTCAACGTATTCGGGACGCTCGGTGCGCCAGCTACCGGTGTGATTGATCAGGCTGGTGCCGACATCGAGGGTAATTGCAAATGGCTTACTCATTATTCGTCTCCCTTCTCTTCCAGCAGATTGAATTTAGCGATGTTCTTGTCGGCCAGCTGCTGCATCCCCGCCAGACGCTCTTCCTGGCCAGGTTTGAACAGGTGGGCGAAACGACGCTGCAGTTTCAGGTAGCCGGTGACCGGCGCCGGCTTGCGCATCTTGTAGGAGGCGGTGAGCTCACCGTATTCCGCTTCGAGCATCGGCCACATGCCACATTCGGCCGCCATCCGGGCCAGCTTGATGGTGTCGCAGGGCTTGGAACCCCAGCCCAGCGGGCAGGGCACGAAGATCTCGATGTAGCGGGAACCATGGAAGGTCATCGCCTTGGTTACCTTGCGTTCCAGGTCGTGCAGGTCGTGCACGCTAGCGGTGGCGACGTAGTCGATGCCGTGGGCCATGGCGATCAGGGGTACGTTCTTGCCCTGGCCGAAGACGTTGCCAGGCTCCGGTCCCACCGGCATGGTGGTGGCGGTGCGGGCACCGGGTGGGGTGGCGGAGGAGCGCTGCACACCGGTGTTCATATAGGCCTCGTTGTTGTAACAGATGTAGAGTACATCGTCGTTACGGTCGAACATGCCGGACAGGCAGCCGAAGCCGATATCGGTGGTACCGCCGTCGCCGCCCTGGGCGATGACGCGCACTTCTTTTTTACCCTTGACCTTCATGGCGGCGGCGACGCCGGTGGCCACGGCTGCAGCGTTGCCGAACAGCGAGTGGATCCAGGGCATCTGCCAGGCGGTTTCGGGGTAGGGAGTGGTGAATACTTCCAGACAGCCGGTGGCGTTACAGGCAATCATCTGGTTGCCAGTGGCGCGCATCACGGCGTCGATGGCGTAACGGGCACCGATCGCCTCACCGCAACCCTGACAAGCGCGGTGGCCAGAATCCAGAGCGTTGGAGCGATCCAGGCTGGCCTGAACGGTGCGTTGGTCTTCGTCCAGCAGGCGATTGCCGACGGTGTAGGTACCGGTCTGGTAGAACTTGACCTGTTGATTAGCGTTTTGAGTCATTGGTTATCCCTCCTCAAACCTTGCTGGCGGCGACGGCGCCGATATCGCGTAGGATGTTTTCCGCAACGGCACCGGAGCAGCCTTCGAGGCGTTCGCGTTCGAGTTCGCGTTCCACGGTCTCTTTGTTTAGATCGAGGAAGTGCAGGCCTTCCAGAGTGTCAGCCGTCGCCTCGTTGAACAGCTTGTGCAGTGACTTCTGGGTGATGGGACGGCCACCGAGACCGGCGATCACGTTGTAGACCGGCAGCGGCTGAGTGGAAAGCGCCATCCGCACGTTGGAGGCAACCATGCCACCCAGGCCCACGGCGAAGCACTTCTCCAGCACCACCACGCGCTTGGCTTTGCTGCAGGCTTCACGGATCTCGGCGATGGGGAAGGGGCGGAAGGAGCGGATCGCGATGCAACCGATCTTCTCGCCCTCTTCGCGACGCACATCGATCACATCCTTGATGGTACCGATCACCGAGCCCAGAGAGATGATCAGGGTCTCGGCATCCTCGGTCTTGTAGGTGCTGATCAGGCCGCCGTTGTCACGACCGACGATGGCGTTGTACTCGGCGGCGATCTTGGGGATCACTTCCAGCGCCTGCAATTGACGGTGGTGGGCCAGGTAGCGCACTTCGGTAAAGGCCTCGGGGCCGACCATGGCACCCATAGACACCGGGTGGGCGGGGTCCAGCACCTGACGGGGGTTGAAGGGGGGCAGGAACTGGTCAATCTGTTCCTGCTCGGGCATATCGATGCGCTCGTAGGCGTGAGTGAGGATAAAGCCGTCCATACACACCATCACCGGTACGTTCAGAGTTTCGGCGATCTTGAACGCTTGGATATGAACGTCCACCGCTTCTTGGTTGGTCTCGCAGAACAGTTGAATCCAGCCGGCGTCACGCATCGACATGGAGTCGCTCTGGTCGTTCCAGATGTTGATGGGGGCGCCGATGGCGCGGTTGCCCACGGTCATCACGATGGGCAGGCCCATGCCCGAGGCGTTGTAGACCGCCTCGGCCATGTACAGGATCCCCTGGCTGGCGGTGGCGGTGTAGGTCCGCGCGCCAGCAGAAGAAGAACCGATACCGACCGAGAGGGCGGCGAACTCCGATTCGACGTTGATGTATTCGCAGTTTTCCAACTTGCCCGATTTTACCAGCTCGCCCAGACCTTCCACGATGTGGGTCTGGGGGGTGATGGGGTAGGCGCAGATCACTTCAGGGCGGGCCAGCGCGACGGCTTCGGCGACCGCGACGGAACCTTCCATTTGTTTAAGCATTGTCGGCTCTCCTCCTTACTTTGTAGACTGAGTCACTTTGGCGCTGTCGAAGGCCGCTTGGGCGGCAATCACGTTGGCTTCACCGACCTTGCCGGGGAATTTCTTGCGGATGGCGGCAGCCACCGAGTCCAGCTCCAACACGCCTTCACAGGCACGGGCCAAGGCGGCGATCATACCGGCGTTGGGGGACGGGCGGCCGACGTGCTGAATCGCCAGTTCGGTGGCGGGCACAGTCCAGACGCGGCCGGGGGCCAGCTTGCTGGCGGCTTCTTCAATGCCCAGCTGTTCGAGGGTCTTGGTGGTGTTGATGATCAGGTAGCCGTCGGCTTTGAGACCGGCAAAGACATCGACCGAATTGAACAGTGAGGGGTCCTGCACCAGCAGGGCATCGGGCTCGAGTACCGGCTCACGGGAGCGGATCTCTTTGTTGTCGATACGACAGAAGGCCACTACTGGGGCCCCCATGCGTTCAGAACCGAAGCTTGGGAAAGCCTGGGCGTGTTTGTCCTCTAGAAAAGCAGCGACCGAGAGCATCTCAGCTCCGGACACCGCACCCTGTCCTCCTCGCCCATGGATTCGTACCTGGAACATAGGGACTGTTCTCCTGTATCAAGCGTTTATGTTGTGTGGTCAGCCAGCCTGATGCTCGAGTAAAGCTCGGGTTGTGCCGCCCCGTGTTTTTTTTGTTATTTCATCATGGATGGGCTTGGGAGTGCAGTCAAATGTGGTGTGAGGCCTCTCGGCACCAGCCCTAGCGGCAACTTGCGGGCCGTAGCCAGCGTTGTGTCTTGAGGAATGCGATGGCGTGCGCATACTCGGGGTGTGGTGCGGGTGGGTTGACTCGGGTTGGGCGTCGGATGTGGGTCCAGTGGTTAGCCGGAAAATTGTAGAGTGCCAGTAGCTCTTCCCTGTATTTGGTTAAGCAGTCCATGGCCAGAGGGTGTTGCAGCTTGAGTTGTGCTAATGCGCGATCAAAGGCGGCATGCGCTTCGTCTCGTGTGGTAGCCATCCATATGTCGTGCAGCCCTTCCTTCACCGACGGTTGCTTTGGTTCGGGCAGCTTGTTCAGAATCGCCTCTGTCTTGTGCGCCCAACAGTGCTGGTGGCGGCAGGTTGGGTATACCTTTGTCATCGCTTCCCAGACGCCCAGGGCGCCATCTCCAATGGATAATTGCGGAGCGGTGTTGAGACCGCGCGCGCGCAGATCTGTCAGCAGCGCCTCCCAGTTGGTCGCTGACTCACGATCCCCTTCCTCGACGACCAGTAGCTCCTTTCGGCCCTGCTCTGTGATTCCGGTTACCACCAGCAGGCTGGGTCGGCCATTTATCTGCCCGCTGTTGTGGATTCCATCAATCCACCAGTAGTTGTAATGTTTGTTCGTCAGGTCGCGACGTCGCCATTGCCTGTTTTTCTCCAGCCAGTAGTCGTTGAGGTGCGAGATTGTGCTGGGTGACAGCGTTTTGGCTTGGTTGCCCAGCAGTGCCGTGAGAGATTCGCGGAAATCACCGGTGGATATGTTCTTCAAGTACAGGCCTAGCGATCGGTCTTCGGTGCTGTCATGGGTGCGCTTGGTATAAGGAGGCAGTATCTTACTGCGGAAGATTATTCCGGAACCGCTCAGGTCTCGCGCCTTGGGGACTTTAATCCCAATCTCTCCGATGGCTGTTTTTATTGTCCTTTCTGGCAAGTAACCGTTACGCACGACCGCGTGGCGACCGTTTTGAAGTCGTATGTCTGCATGGCGGTTGAGTAGCGTCTTCAGCTCCGCTTCTACGGCCTGAGCGATCAGCTTGCTGGCTCCTGCTCTTAAACATTCGGTGAGCGGATCTGTGATGTCGCGCGTTGATTGAGAAAGTCTGGTCGGCAAAGGCTTGGTCATGGCATCTTGCTCTCATATTGATCTTGATCTGCCAGGGTTTACTTGCGGTCTGTGTTATCCCGTCAGTCTTTCCTGGTAATCGGAAATCACCAAATTCCTCGACTCGCGGGGTCGCCGCAGGGTCGATCTTTTATCTCAGAGGTGTATTCGACTACTGATTGATTTTAGCTTTGGATCATTGGTATTACCAATTTACCATAAAGAACGATAGAACTTACCCGCAAGTTTTCGAGTCGTCAATAATTCTCCCTTAGAAAAGTATGTTTAATAGATAGATTGGCATTAAGCACTGGCTTTATGATGTTTTTGCAGATGTTTTTATTGCAATATTTTTGATATATGGTGGCCATAAATCAGGATTTATGGGTGTCTGTAATGTTGTCTAATTATGTTTTGAATGGGGTTTGAAGGTAAAATAAGATGCTGGGTATATTGGTCATACCAATTTTTATGATGTGGTAATAAAAGCTACAGTTGCAGGTGTTCTATGGGTAGCTGGGCCGTTACCTCGAGCCAGGGCGTGGTTCGCCTTTAGCGGCGCTCTATCGAGGCGGCTTGTGTTTGATCCCATCGGCCTAAGGGCTGCTGAGAATAGTCGTTTTCCGCTCACAAAACGTATTGGTGGTGGGCTGTGAATGGCTGGAACTGGCCAAAGTAGGGCGGTCTGCGGGCTGGATAATTTGGATTTTAGGGTTGAGAAACAGGCCTCGAATCAATCAGCTCAGTGCGCCGCCTGACGGCCTCACACCACATTTGACTGAATTTTCAAGCTGGCTCAGGATGGAAAAACAAAAGAACAAAAAACACACCAAGGACACCACATGAAGACATCCTCCAAATCCGCTCTGACCGCTGCCGTACTCACCGCCACCGTAATTTCCTTTTCAATGCCCGCCAGCGCCGCTGAAAAGACCCTGCTCAAAACGCCTATCGCTTTTGGCTCTCACCTGCCAGCCCTGGGTACCCCGATCAAGT
>JBALWS010000006.1:0-19454 GCA_036960405.1 Halopseudomonas sp.
ACCGAGGCTGACAGGTCGCAGCAACTACCGCGCGAGCGGTTTAGTACTTGTCGCAACACTTGTCATAACAGTCACAGATCAAATGTCCGGTTGGGGGCCAACACTTGCCATAAACGGTCACTGATCTGTACCAGCCAAAATGGACACCTACCTACTACCACTTTGCAGGAAAATCAGCACCAAAACCCATGTAACCAATTATTTTTATTCGCTTATTAATAGTCACTAGTGATAATTTTTATTATTTATCAAATTTCTTTGAACCCTTCCTCGCCTGGCTGTGACCTACCGTTTGAACCAACCAGCAAGCATCCTAACCATTGAGGAAATGATTATGAAAAATAACAACAAGACTGCACTGACCGCCGTTGCCGCCCTGTTTGTATTGGGCGCCGCTGTCGCCGAAGCCAACCCTTATGGCTACGGCTACAAAAGCCCGCAGATCAACTACACCGATAGCTTTAACACCACCAACAAGGCCAAGACCGATATCGACAATAGCCAACGCATCAAGCGGGACTACAGCCTGGATTATAAAGTCGATAACAGTGCCCGTACCCGGATCAACAACGACTATCGTCTGGATCTAAAATACGATTACCGCAACGACAACATCAGCGCCGGTCAAAACCTGAATCAGTACCGGGGTTACTCCAGCGGCGTTAACCAGGGCGCCTTCAACGCCGGCAGCGCCACCGGTCACAGCATGAAGCAGAAGCAGGGTGACACCACGGTCGGTAGCCTGGTTGATGAAACCAACACTACTACCCGTACTGGCCACAGCTTGCTGTCACCGACTTATAGCTATAACGCTGGTAACGTCGCCAAAGGCAACATGAACCAGAGCCAGATCGGTGGTATCCAGTCCGGTATGCAGGTCGGTGATGTCGCCAACGTGCAGAGCAACGCGCAAAGCCAGAACGCCGCTTCGGGCGTCAGCAGCACCGACTCGGTGTCCAATACCGCGTCTAAGTAACCCCACCATAAAGGCTACGCTGCTCCCCAGATGACGGTAAACCATTCGGCTTTACTGTGCTAAAGAGTAGCTTCAGACCTCGGCACCCTGCGCTATGGCTCGGTGTACCGAGGTTTTTTTCTAGGTAGAGGTTATATCCAAGCTGCGTTTTCTACTGAATTTTCTGAGCCTTACCGAGGCTGATCACTCCTTTTCGCCCAACAGCAAGACCACTATGGCTGCTGATCTCCAGCACCATCTAGCCATTGGCGGGTTACGTCAAGCAGGCTAACCATCTGACTGACAATAGCGCTGTTTCATGGTAGTTTTCGCACTTCAAAAAGTAGTATTGAAGGAAGCAATAACGATGAAAAAAAGAGCGTTTCTTTCCGCAACTTTTGCCCTCTTGGGGCTAGGACTATTGGGACAAGCGGCGCAAGCAGCCGAGAAGCATGTTGCCATCACCCAGATCGTCGAACATCCAGCGCTGGATGCCTGTCGTCAGGGGGTCCAGGACGGCCTGGCGTCAGCGGGTTACAAAGTGGGGGAGAATCTTCGCTGGAGTTACGAGAGCGCTCAGGGAAACCCCGCCATCGCCGCCCAGATAGCTAAGAAATTTGCCGGTGACTCTCCCGATGTGATCGTGGCTATCTCGACACCCTCGGCACAGACCGTAGCGGCCTCTGCCCGTCATATCCCGCTGGTGTTTACCGCCGTCACCGACCCGCTCGGAGCCAAGTTGGTACGCAATCTGGACAAGCCCGGTAAACTGATCACCGGGATTACCGACCTGTCGCCGATCGACAAACATATGGCGCTGGTTCTCCAGGTGGTTCCCGACGCCAAGCGCCTCGGGGTGTTGTACAACCCCGGTGAGGCGAATTCGGTCACTCTGGTGGCGATGGTCAAGGATGAAGCCGAGAAACAGGGGATGACACTGGTCGAAGGGGTCGCAACCAAATCAGGCGACGTGCTGGCGGCAGTCCGCAGCTTGGTAGGCAAGGTCGATGCGATCTACATCCCGCTGGATAACACCGTGGTGTCGGCGCTGGAGGCGGTGATCAAGGTGGCCGAACAGAATGATATTCCGATCATCAGTGGCGATACCGATTCGGTCACCCGCGGCACCATTGCGGCTGTCGGTTTCAACTACTATGACGTCGGTTTACAGACCGGCAAGATGGTGGCACGGGTGCTCAACGGCGAAAAGCCCGGTGATATGCCGGTCGAGCGAGTGCAACAACTCGAGCTATACCTCAACCCCGGAGCTGCAGAACGGATGGGAGTGACCTTGTCCCAGACGATGCTCGACCAAGCCAAGCAAGTGGTTAAATAACGGGAGCTTCGTGTGAGCCAAATTGCCTTTTTGGGCGCTATCGAGACCGGACTTCTGTTCGGTCTTGTTGCATTCGGGATCTATATCTCATTTAGGATTCTGGATTTTCCCGACCTGACCGTCGATGGCAGTTTCCCGCTGGGCGCGGCCGTATCCGCTAGCATGATCGTGGCAGGTTTCAACCCCTGGCTGGCGACGTTGATGGCGATCGTCGCCGGGGCGGCGGCGGGACTGGTGACGGCGTGGATGAATGTGCGCTTGAAGATCCTCCACCTGCTGGCGTCGATTCTAACCATGATCGCGCTGTACTCGATCAACCTGCGAATTATGGGCCGCCCTAACGTGGCGCTGCTCGGCGATGAAACAGTGTTAACCCCACTAGAGTCGCTCGGGCTGCCCTATTACTGGGTGGCACCGCTGACCTTTAGCCTGGTGGTGTTGGTCATCGGCGTACTGCTGGTGTTATTTCTAAAATCGGAAACCGGGCTGGCAATGCGTGCCACCGGGTCTAACCCCCGCATGGCCCGTGCCCAAGGGGTGGCAACAGCGGGGATGATTCTGCTCGGCATGGCACTCGCCAATGGCCTGGTAGCGCTGGCCGGTAGCTTGTTCGCCCAGTCGCAAGGCAGCGCCGATGTCACCATGGGAGTCGGGGTGATCGTGGTCGGGTTAGCCTCGGTGATTGGCGGCGAAGCACTGCTGTCGACACGTACCATCCTGCTGGCGGTGGTTGCCTGTTTAGTAGGCTCGATCTTCTATCGGTTGGTGATCGCCTTTGCCCTCAATGCCGATTTTATTGGCCTCAAGGCCCAGGATTTGAACCTGGTCACCGCAGTCCTGGTCGCGCTGGCTATCGTTCTGCCTCAATTAAAGAGCAATATGATAGCGAGGCGGCGGGCACGATGATCGATATCAAGGATATCCATGTCACCTTCGCCAAAGGAACCCCGGTAGAAAATCCGGCCCTGCGAGGGTTGTCGATCTTTATTGACGAAGGCGAGTTTGTCACCGTCATCGGCTCCAACGGTGCTGGCAAATCAACCTTGCTCAACAGCATCTCCGGTGAGATCAGCGTTGATAGCGGCGAGATTTATTTGGGGGACAAGTGCGTCACCGCTCAATCCACCCGACGCCGGGCCCGGGACGTGGCGCGCGTGTTTCAGGATCCTATGGCCGGAACCTGCGAAAACCTCAGTATCGAAGAGAATCTTGCTCTGGCAATGAAGCGGGGTGGCGGACGCGGCCTTGGCTGGGCGGTACGCCGCGACTATCGGCAGCGTTTTCAGCAGCGCTTGAAACGACTGGGGCTAGGACTGGAGCACCGGCTCGAAGATCGTATGGGGTTGCTTTCCGGTGGTCAGCGTCAGGCGGTCAGCTTGTTGATGGCGACGTTACAGCCGATGCAGATTCTGCTGCTCGACGAGCATACTGCAGCACTCGACCCCAAGACCGCCGCCTTTGTACTTGAGCTGACCCGCGAGATCATCGAGGAGCAGCAGTTGACGGCCTTGATGGTGACACACAGCATGAAGCAGGCGCTTGAGGTGGGACAACGTACACTGATGCTGCATGGTGGCCGGGTCGCTTTCGATGTTGCCGGTGATGACCGTCAGGGACTTGAGATCAAGGACCTATTGGCGCTGTTTGAGCGCAATGCAGGGGAGGAATTGTCCGATGACAGCTTGCTGCTGGGCTGATCCGGCGTGCTTGGTCTGAGATGCCCTAAGGTGCTGAGCAACGTTCAAAGCAGCAATATTTCAGAAGAACTACTGATCCAACTCAGGGTCTAATCCCCATACGTTGCAGCTTGCGAGTTTGGCGCGGTTCGCCAACCTACGCTGCGACTCCTCTACGCGCTGCCTTTAACTGCTGGCGCGCTCAACCGCCTCCCGTCATAGATTGGGAAGCCTTCGCTGTACATGCAATTGCATGGTCACTCTATATGGGAGACCGACTATGAAAACTCAACTAACCGGAGCACCTTTGGCTGCTCTGTGCTCAAAAGTAGCGGTTGCCAGCCTAGCTGTCGCAGCGCTAGCCACGTCACCAGCAGTGATCGCCAAAGACGTAGCGATGGATAACCTCAACCGGGTATTCAACCCGACCCTGATCAGCGCTCCTGCTAGCCAGGGGCAAGCTGCAGACAGTGGCCGGGATATCTCCGCTGAAAATATTGCGCGGATATTCAACCCCGCAATGCTCACCGCAGGACTCTCTCCCCACTCAGCAAGCCTGCTAAATTCGGATCGTAGACAAAGCGATATCGCTCAAGAAAATATCAACCGGATATTTAAAGCCACCGCTGCGGACTAGAGTTGTCTGCATCAATGCGGGCAGCAGAAGCTCTGCTGCCCGTCAAAGCATGCTGGCTAGAGAGATGCCAATTGATGGAATGAACCCACTCCGCCCTGAGCGAAGCAGGCCTTACTCTCTGTCGAGTGGCACAAACATTCAGCGCCGCGTGATCGCCTGATAGTCGCGTCGTGCAGGCCCTTGATAAAGCTGGCGCGGCCGACCAATCACCAGGTCCGGATCAACCATCATCTCCTTCCACTGAGCGATCCAGCCGACACAGCGAGCCACCGCAAAGATCACCGTGAACATGTTGGTGGGGATCCCCATCGCGCTCTCGATAATGCCAGAATAGAAATCGACGTTGGGATAGAGCTTCTTGCTGATGAAATAGTCATCCTCTAAGGCGATTCGCTCCAGTTCAAGCGCCAACTGAAACAGCGGGTCATCTTTCCTGTCCAGCGCCTCCAGCACCTTCCTGGCCTCCTCGCGCAGTACCTGAGCCCGGGGATCGTAGTTTTGGTAAACCCGGTGGCCGAAGCCCATCAACCGAAACGGATCGTTGGGATCTTTAGCCCTGTTGATATATTTGGACACTTGGCTGACGTCGCCGATCTGGTTGAGCATATTCAGTACCGCTTCGTTGGCCCCGCCGTGAAGCGGCCCCCAGAGCGCCCCGATTCCTGCGGAGACTGCGGCGAAAGGGTTAGCACCGGTAGAGCCGGCCAGACGCACCGTCGAGGTAGAGGCGTTCTGCTCGTGGTCGGCGTGGAGAATCAGGATCTTATCCAGCGCTCGAGCCACCACCGGATTCACCTCGTAGGCTTGGCCAGGCACTGCAAATAGCATCTTCAACAGATTACTGGCGTAATCCAGGTTGTTGTCGGGGTAGACAAAGGGCTGGCCGATGGCGTGTTTGTAGGACGCGGCAGCGATGGTCGGAATCTTCGCCAGCAGCCGGATCGCTGATATTTCGCGGTGCTTCGGGTCATGGATATCTAGGGCGTCATGGTAAAAAGCCGACAACGCGCCCACCACCCCCACCATAATCGCCATCGGGTGAGCATCACGACGAAAGCCTCGGTAAAAATTGAGCAGTTGCTCGTGGACCATGGAGTGATTGCGGAGTAATCCATCAAACTTGTCTAGCTGCTCCCGACCGGGCAGATCGCCCTTCAACAGCAGATAAGCCGTTTCGGCAAAGCTGCTCTGCTGCGCCAGCTGCTCGATCGGATAACCCCGGTAGAGCAACACCCCCTTTACGCCATCGATATAGGTGATCTGGCTGGTGCAAGAGGCGGTAGACTTATAGCCAGGATCCAGCGTAAACAGCCCCAGCTCGCCATAAAGGTTGCGGATATCCACTACAGGGGGACCTGCGACGCCCTGAACAATGGGCCATTCCAAAGCTTTCCCCGTACGATTATCAAGAATCGTTAGTGTGTTCTTGGCCATCCCTTGACTCCTTGTGCTCAAGATAAACACGTTGCAGTCTGATCATAGACCAGCCCCCGTAACCCAGCCATCCGGTCCGCCCGGCTTCGCGCTGTCATCGGCATCAGCGCTGCCGATTTGGCCTTGCTCAAGACTTAATTCGATAGCCGGTCCGAAAAATCCAACCGATCCCCGCCAAGCACAACAGTAAAAACAGCACCGTCATCCCCAGACTGACCGCTACGTTGACATCGGCGACGCCGTAAAAGGCCCAGCGAAAACCACTGATCAGGTACACAACCGGATTGAACAGGGTCAGCGTCTGCCAGGGTTCGGGCAGCATGTTGATCGAATAGAAGGCACCGCCGAGGAAGGTCAGCGGAGTGATCACCATCATCGGAATCACCTGCAATTTTTGGAAGTCATCGGCCCAGATACCGATCATAAAACCGAACAGGCTGAAGGTCAGCCCGGTCAGCACCAAAAACGCCAACATCCAAAATGGGTGAATGATCGTGTAATCGACAAACAACCGAGCGGTCGCCAGGATCAACAATCCCAACAGAATCGATTTGGTTGCCGCCGCGCCAACGTAGCCGGCGACGATCTCAAACGGCGATACCGGCGCTGATAGCACTTCGTAGATGGTGCCGGAAAACTTCGGGAAGAAGATGCCAAAGGAGGCGTTGGAAATGCTCTCGCTCAACAGCGACAACATCACCAGCCCAGGAATAATAAAGGCGCCGTAGCTGATGCCGTCGATCTCGCCCATCCGCGAACCGATCGCGGTGCCGAAGACGATAAAATAGAGCGAAGTCGACAACACCGGCGAGGCGATGCTCTGCATCAGGGTACGCCAAGCACGCGCCATCTCGAATAGATAGATCGCTCGAATACCATAAAGATTCATGCTTGCTCCCTCACCAGATTGACGAAGATATCTTCGAGCGAACTCTCGCTCGAGTGCAGATCTTTCACCTCCATTCCCTGTTCACTGAGACTGCGTAGCAACTCGGTGATACCGGTGTGTTCTTGTTGGGTATCGAAGGTGTAGATCAGGCTGCAATCGTCATCACCGCGCTCCAACTGATAATCCGCCAACGCGCTGGGCAGTTCACTCAGCGGGCTATGTAGCTGCAGCAGCAATTGTTTCTTGCCCAGCTTAGCCATCAATGCTGATTTTTCTTCCACCAGTACCAGCTCACCCTTGTTGATGACACCGATCCGGTCGGCCATATCTTCAGCCTCTTCGATATAGTGGGTAGTCAAAATGATCGTTACGCCACTATTACGCAGCTCGCGCACCATCGCCCACATATCACGCCGCAGCTCGACATCGACCCCGGCGGTGGGCTCGTCGAGAAACAGAATCTGCGGCTCGTGCGACAACGCCTTGGCGATCATCACTCGCCGCTTCATGCCGCCTGACAACGCCATGATTTTAGAGTCCTTTTTATCCCACAGCGACAGTTGCCGCAGCAGTTTTTCGATGTGACCGGGGTTGGGGGGCTTACCGAACAGCCCGCGACTAAACGTGACCGTGGCCCAAACACTCTCGAACGAATCGGTACAGAGCTCCTGCGGTACCAGACCGATCTTGCTGCGCGCAGCACGGTAATCGGCAACAATATCGTGACCATCGGCCAGCACCTGTCCCTGGCTGAGGTTAACGATGCCGCAGATGATACTGATCAGGGTGGTCTTGCCTGCACCATTGGGGCCAAGCAGGGCGAAGATCTCGCCGCGCCGAATCTCAAGGTCGATGCCCTTTAGCGCCGAGAAACCGCCTTCGTAGGTCTTACTCAACTTTTTGACAGCAATGATCGCTTGCACAACGTCTCCTTATTTTTAACCGGCCAGCGCAGCTTAGGTAAGCTAAAGCCGCATAAATCAGAGACTAACTATAGTCTGGCTTGGCGCTATGCGAACGCCATGGCCTAAGCTGCAGTCAATGGTTGTAATCGATCAACGGACGAGGAGAGGGCGTTTCTGATGCAACAGATTAATGTCGCTTGGTGGAATCTGGAGAACCTGTTTGACCATGAAACCGCCAGCAGAGATGAGCAACTTAAATCGAAGTTAAAAAGCGAGCTCAAGGACTGGACGGCCGCGGTTAGAGACCGAAAAATCACCCAGCTAGCCAGCATTATCGAGCTGATGTTCGATGGTGCGGGCCCCGCTCTACTGGGAGTCTGCGAAGTCGAAAACGAGGCGGTGGTCGAACGGCTGGCAACGGCCATCAACATCCCGGGGCGCAACTATTCGGTGGTCTCGCATGCCTCTGCCGATGCCCGAGGCATCGATACTTCGTTTATCATCGATACTAACGAGCTGAACGTATTAAGCTCGGCCCATCAGGTGGTGATCAAGCGCTCGGCCACCCGCGATCTGTTTTGGCTGCGGTTGCAATCAACGCTTTCCGGAGCCGAATTTGTCGCCATCGCCAACCATTGGCCGTCGCGCACGGCGGGGCAATACACCTCCGAACCCTTCCGTATTTTGGTCGGCGAAACCCATGCTTACGTTGTCTCAAAACTGCTCGACGCGCGCTTAGGCGGGGATAAAAACTTGCCGATTATCTCAATGGGCGATTATAACGATGAGCCCTTTAATCGATCGCTGCAGCAGTACGCGTTAGCCACCCGCGATCCCGGCAGGGTCCGCTATTCGAGATCTGGCCACCTACTCAATCTGATGTGGCCATTGATGCAGGGCCATGATCCCGGCAGCTACCTGTACGGCAGCGATTGGAACATGTTGGACCAGTTTATGGTCAGCTACGGCATGCTGCGCGGCGCCAGTGCGGTCAAAGCCAAGTCCGATACTGTGACAATATTCAGACCCGATATCCTCAAAGCATCGAGCGGAAAACCGCGTAAATTCAACCGACCATCGTCCAAGCAGGGTGCCGATCTGGATGGCTACTCGGACCACTTCCCGATCACGGTCGAACTGGTGACCGCATAACAGTAGGCAGACAAGGCCGTTAGCGCCCCCGGTCTTGTCAAATTTTATTCCTTTAATTTCAACAAAATACCTTTGTTAGCGATATTTTATAAATTTGTTTGAACCTGCTCGACTCGGGTCGTGACCTACCTAAGGCACCCAACACCAACCCCGAGGAAATCACTATGAAAGCCATCAACAAAGCCGTACTGGCAACCGTAGCAAGCGCCATTGTTCTTACCGCTGGCGTCGCCCAAGCAACCACACCCAGCTTTGGCTACAAGCCGGTTGGGATCGATTACACCAATAGCTTTAACAACACCAATAAGTTCAAAACTAAGGTCGATAACAGCAAGCGTTTCGAGAGCAACACCGATCTGAAATATAACCGCGACAACAGTGTTCGCAACCGTCTCAGCAACGATTACAAACTGGACCTGCGTTACGATTATCGTCAGGACAACCTCAATGCCAACCAGAACCTGAACCAGCTGCGCGGTTACTCCAGCGGCGTCGGTCAAAACGCTGGCAATGTCGGCAACGCAACCGGCCACAGCATGAAGCAGAAGCAGGGCGACACCTCAGTTGGCTCGTTGGTCAGCGAAACCAACACCAGCAAGCACAAAGGCCATAACCTGTTGTCACCGACTTACAGCAGCCACTACGGCAGCAGCAACAGCGGCAATATGATGCAGAGCCACATCGGCGGCGTACAGTCAGGCATGCAGGGCGGCAACGTCACCAACTTGCAAGGTAACGATCAGCAGCAGGACGCCACCTCCTTCGTCAGCTCGGACGATACGGTTAGCAATAGCGCTTCTAAGTAACAATTGATGCGATAGCAACGTGCCCCACCAAAAGGGGCCGTTGCCGCTAGCAGCTATGAACAACGACCGCATCCCGCGCAAAAACTTTGAACCGCCTTCCCAGCCACCGTTACCCACCCATAGAGCCAAGACGGGCACTCACTACCGCAATCGATCGGTCGGGCGCCGTCTCAGTACGATCCCACCCAACGAGGAGTTGCACCATGCAGATCACACACCTACCCCTGACTCTCGGCCTATCCGCGATGCTGATACTGCCAGTAGCCCATGCGCAACCACAGCTCAGCGACAGCGCTAATCGAACTGACGCGAGCACGCTAGCGGTGGATAACAGCCGCCACAACCAGACCAACAGCGATGTCGATATCGCCATCGATAACAGCCATCGCTCCTCCCAAGCAAACCGGCAGGCGCTGACTCGCCAGTACCTGATGGACCAGCAGTATCGCAGCAGCCAACAGCAGCAAGATGAGCAACGCGATTACAACAGCGCCGTCGGCCAAGCAGCAGGCAACAACGGTCAGGCCCGAGGCCACCAATTGGACCAGCAGCAGGGTGGCATCAGCGTCGGCAGCCTGGTCACCGAACAGAACAGCGATAACGCTCCTGCGGTCGGTGGCTTCAACTGGCAGTACGCGCCGCAGAGCAACACATTGAGTGTTGAGGGCGACAACAACGCGCCGATCCAGCTCTCCAACATCAACGCCAACGGCGGCAACATCCATATCGGCGATGTGAACAAGGGCAACCTCTACAACAGCCAGATAGGCAACAACCAGCACGGCAGCCAGGGCGGCGACAGTGCCAACGTGCAGAGCAACGAGCAACAGCAGCAGGCCGACAGCCAAGTCTCTAGCCGCGACCGCGCTACCAACTAGGAGGAACTGAAAATGAAACTCATACTATTCACCCTCTGCGTGCTGATTTCCAGCGGAGTCTGGGCTCAGGTAGAGGAGACAACAGTGCCGCAGCAAGCGCCATCGCAACCGCAGGATCCGGTGATCGAGCAGTTGCAGTCGCTGCAATCGATGCGGATGCGCTTGGAGCAGGACTGGTCCAATTACCTCAACGCGGCGCGATCCAATACCGGTGCCCAGCCGATGCAGCCTGCGACAGCCGCAGGCGTAGGCCAGATGCGGCAAGAGGTCACCCATAACCTAGAGCGGATGGAAGACCGCTTTCGCTGTCTGGACGTCGACCTGAACGGTAACAACGGCAACGTGGTGCTGGTGTGCGGCGACAACAACGGCGGTATCGCAACCACTAATCAACAGGCCCTCGGGGCCGATCTCAATATTGGCGGAGGTGGCCTATGAAACGCTTACTGATCTCCCTATCGCTACTGACCGGTATCACAGCAGCGACCTTAACGCTGGCGGAGCCAGCGTCCAAAGCACATCTGTATAGCCACCAGTGTGGCAGCGGTGTCAGCCTGGTCATCACCGACGCGGATCGATTCGACCCGCTGGTACAGCAACTGCTACTCAAGCAACAGCTGAGCGGCCACCCGGTTATCGACTCACCGCGGTTTGTGGTGATCCCAACCAGCAGTGATGCCGCACTGACCGAGATGCAGATTCGCTATCTGGAACAGCTACTCAGCAAAGCCAAGCCGGAGTAATCCAGCCCCTGATCTTGCGCCCAAACTGGCGGGGAAGATCGGGGCTCAATATTTTCAAAATATTTTGAATTATTACTGAACCCCTTTCCTTGCAGGCGTTACCTACCGTTTGTGAACTAACAAGCCCGGAGAGAACGTCATGAAATTCAACAGCCTGATCGCCATTCCCCTGATTGCCATTAGCCTGGTTGGCTGCAAACAGCAGACCGTTAAATCAACCGTCACCCCAGAGCAGCGCGCCGAAGTCAGCTGTACCGGTCCCAAGATGCGAGTCGCCGTAATGCCAGTGGGCGCCACCGGCAAGCTGGGTTCGTTTGAGGGTTACGATGTCGGTGAAGCGATGGCCTCGCAGTTAACCACCGCATTGGAACAGACCGACTGTTTTGTGGTCACCGAACGTACCGCGTTATCGCATATCTTGCGCGAGCAGGAGTTGGGCCTGGCCGGTGTCACCAACCCGGAAACAGCCCCCCGCGCCGGTCGTGTTGCCGGAGCTCAGATCTTGGTTAAAGCTGACGTCACCGAATTTGAACCGCAGAAAGAGAGTGGCGGGCTCAACTTTGGCTTTGCCTCCTCATCGATGCCCTTCGGTCTGCGTCTGGGCGGCAGTGGCGGTACCAGTCACGTAGCGATCGATCTGCGTTTGCTCGATGCCAGCACCGGCCAGGTGCTCTTCACCAAGCGGGTCGAAGCGGATAGCAAATCGCAAGGACTGGCGCTGGGTCTGGACTTTGAACAGATTACCGTCGGTGGCGATAAGTTTTACAAGACCCCGATGGGACAGGCGACTCGTGTGGCACTTAACGATGCGGTGTTCTATGTCATCGAAGGTACCCGCCAAGTGCCTTGGCAGGGACAGATAGTCAGCACTCGCGGTGAGCATATCTTTATCAACGCAGGGCTCGATTCTGGGATCAAGGTGGGCGATCTGATGACCGTCACGGCGGTAGCCGAAGAACTGGTTGACCCTGAAAGCGGGCTGACACTGGGCAAAATAGAAAATACCGTCGGTCAGATCAAGGTCACCTCGGTGCAGGATAAGTTTGCGATCGCCTCGGCTACCAGCAGCTTTCGCACCCAGCGCGGCGACCTGATTCGCTATTAATCTCTCAGACACACCCAACCGGCCCGGAGCGATCCTAGCCGGTTTTTTTGATTATGCTTTACTGGTGGTAGATTAACTTTGTGCAATGCGTGTTTCGGCTCTATGATGCGCGCTGCCAGCCTTAGCCTTCTAACAACACCGCTAGCCCCTTATCTGGAAAACAGATGGATTACGAATTCAGCACCGACCTCACCGGCCGCTACTCCGCACAGTTTTCCATGGGTCACGAAGCGCTCGGCAACTGGTTAAGCGCCGAGATCGGTGATAACGCCGCACGGATTAAAACGCTGTTTGAAGCACTGTTGCGCCTACAGCAGCGCCAAGCCTGGGAGTTCCAACTCGAGGGCCGCGAGTATTCACTCGAACTGTCGCGCGAAGAAGCAACGGTACGGGCTCACGCGCTGTTTGCCGAAACCGACGAGTTCAGTGAAGAGTTGGAATATTACGATTCTGAATCGCTGGCACAGTGCGGTCTGGATGATTTTAAAGAGATGCTGAGCGCCTGGTGCCAATTTATCGGACTATCACTATCGGTGCCGGTCAGCGCTTGATGCATCGAAAAGATAACCCCGTCAGGCTCTGACCCAGCCTTTACCGATTGCGCTGCGCCACTGCACACCACTCGCCAATGCTACCCCCGCCATAATCACCAACACCCCAACCAGCGTACTGAGTGATAGTTGCTCTTCTAACAGAGGAATGGCCGCCAGCGCCGCCAGCGCAGGTGTAAAAGATCCTAGCGCCGCCGTTTTTTCGGCGCCTAACTGACGAATCGCCACCCCATAGGTAAAGCCGCCGATAATCCCGGCCCCCAAACCCTGTGCCAACAAGAATGGCCAGATCAACGGCCACGAGGCCGAGCTCAGGTTAGATTCGATCAGCCCCAGGCTCAGCAACACCCCAAGCCCCAATAACGAGCCGCTACACAGCAGCGCGGTGGCTTCCAACGCGCCAATGCCCGCCACTCGCAATCCCAAGGTATAACAGGCCCACAGCAGGCTCGCGCCAAGAAAGGCCAGATGACCTCGCCAATAACCCTGCGCTAGATCCAGCATCGCGCTGCCCAGCAGCACCATCACCCCCAGCAGAATCACGCCCAGTCCTACCAAGCGACTACGCGGCAACGGCTCTTTAAATACCAGCACCGCCAGCCCGGTAACAAATAACGGTGCGGTACCCGGTACCAAGGCCCCCGCATGCGCTGCGGGTGCATAACCACTCCCCAGAGACACCAGGTAGAAAAACGGCAGCCCGCCCAGCAAAATCATCGCTGCATAACGCCAACGGATCGCTGCAATGAGCGACCAACGCCGTATCAGCCAGGGCAGAAAGAACAGTGCCGGTAAACCAAAGCGCATCAACGCCAGATCGGTTGGCGTCAGCAGCGATTGGCTCTCTGCTCGCAGCGATAACAAGAAACCGACCCAGATCAGCAGTGTCAGCAGCATCGCTAACACCCCTTGGAGATTTATTACCGGTTCGCCACGATACTGGTCCATCAATCCGCTCCTAACTAACAAAATTCAGAAGCCTATTATCAATCAGACAACAAAACCGATTCGTGCCATATCGCTTGCATTAAAACCCAGTTAAGACCGATTATTGCTCTATGAAACAACTTATTGGTATAAAAAGCCCATGACAAAGCTGCCCAGTGTAGACAAGACCGATCTGAAAATTCTCCAGGCACTGCAACAAGACGGCCGTCTCAGCAACGCCGATATCGCCGATGCGGTAGCGTTGTCGGCCTCACCCTGTTTGCGCCGGCTACGCCGCTTAGAGGAGGAGGGCGTCATCGAGGGCTATCGGCCTCAACTCAACCGTCGCGTCATCGGCCTAGGGATGACCGTATTTGTACAGGTTAAACTGCACGACCACAGCGCCGATTCGGTGGCGGGGTTTGAGCATGCGGTGAGCGATATGGCTGCGGTGATCAATGCGCACACGGTTTCCGGTTCGGCGGATTATCTGCTCGAGGTGGTGGTGGCCGATCTGATCGACTACGACCTCTGGGTGCGGCAGATACAGGTGCTGAAAATGGTGCGCGAGATCGAAAGTAACTTTGCACTGCGGTCGGTCAAAACGGAAGCGCCATTACCACTATCTCAGGTGAGACGTGAAGGTCTTTAAGGCTTTTTCAGCGCAGCGAGATACTGTTCAAGATGCTGTTTGGTGAGCCGCTCAATCTCACCACTATCACGCAACTGTTTTAGTTCATGATCAACCCGTGGTAACAGGGAAACAAAGGCCGAGCGCTTGGATATGCCGATATGCAAAAAACCGCTGCGGATCGGGTTATCAAGAGCTACTACCTGCTCCCCAAAACCCTCCCGGTGAGCATGAATCACGCCGATATGCGCGCCTGTTGGGATAAAATCGATCCGCTTGGATTGCAGCATTTTAAAGTACTGGTAACGCTCGGCCACCTCGACCACATCGACATGCTGCGCTAAAAAATCGTCAAACTGCTGGCCGTAACTCACCCCCAATTGCACCCCGGCTCGTTTACCAGCGAGGTCCTGCCAGCTGTTAAAAGGAAACTCTCGGCCTTTCCAGACAAACACAGATTTACGGTCTTCGCTGAGTGGCGTAGCGGTGAATTGGGCATAGCCTTTCCGCTCTTCGGTCACATAGGCAGCCACCACTACATCGACCAAGCCATGTCGTACCGCGTTTAAACAGCGCTTCCAGGGACCGACATAGACAGATTTCACCTCAACACCGAGTTGGGCAAATATCAGCCTTACGGCATCGGGTCCGACCCCAACCGTGGTATCCCCCTGACGCCAGTTAAACGGCGGGTAATCATGATGGCCACAAGCGGTTAGCACTTTCTTTTCAGCAAAAACCGAAGTGGATAGCAGAGTAGTTAGCAGCAGACCGAGGACAGCAACTCGATGAATCCTGGCGGACATGGGTTATAAAACCTTATGAACAGTATTGGCAATATGCGCCGCCATTATATGCACAGATTCTTAACCCGATCAGCTATGAATGCATAACTGCTTAGAAGCGCTTGCTTAACGTTGAATCGATGCCCTTCGCAAGCCATCCCCTTTACGGCAACAGTTTGGCGATATGCTGTAATGCCATCTGGGGATCGACATAGTCGAGCGGCAGTAACTGCCGTCGCTGCTGAGTTTCTAGTATCAGGCTAGGAAACCCTTGCGCGCCCATTTCACGGCAACGGTTTATCTCATCCAACAACGCCTGCTGGGTTTGATCAGCATTAAGATCACCCTTAAAGCGCTCTACATCCAATCCGATCTCGCTGGCCAGCTCAATCAGCGTGGCATCATCGGAAGGGTTACGCGCATCCAGGTAATAAGCCTGCTGGATCGCTAACGTCATGGCCGACTCTTGCTCAGACTGTTGCTGCCGAGCCGCAATCACCGCCCGGCAAGCCGGGTAGGTCGAGCGTCGAGGGTTGCAACGGCTCCAAAAATCAAAATTGAACTCGGTGCCGGGTACTGTTGCCTGAATACGTTGCCAGGTCTGCTGTAAAAACTGCTGCATCTCTTGCGGCATCGGCACGTGGCTATCGGGCGCCAAACCACCGACCAGCCGAACAATGTTGATCGATTTGGGCAGCCGCTGCTGAATCTGCTGCCAGGTCGGATTAAACGCCCAGCACCAGCTACACATCGGATCGTGGGCATAATAGAGGGTAGCAAGCTGATCGGCTTGGGCCTGGGGTGCGGTCATGTTTGAGTCATACCTTATTTGAGATGCTTACGGGTCGATGCCAGCGGCACCAGCCGCACCGGGTCGCCGTCTCGCAGCAGCAGCAGGTCAGCTATGTCGGACGGCAGCGCTATGCTGTCGCCAGCCTCAAGCGTTAAGTTAACCATCAGACAACGAAACTGTTGTCGCTGGGTATTGGCCACCAAGCAGCGTTGCTGCGAGGCTTCATCGGAAATAAGCTGCTCGGTTGAGCGTACCGTTTTGACCTCACTGTAACGGATGCTGCGAATATCTTTCAATCGGGTCACCAGCGTCGGTCCGGCATCGAAGATATCGACATAATCTTCAAAGTGGAACCCTTCATCTTCGAGCATCTTGCGCGCGGGCTGGGTATTGGCATGTACCTCACCGATCACCTGCTGGGCCGATTCCGGCAATAGGTGGGTATAGATCGAAGATTTGGGCATCAGTTCGGCGATAAAGGATTTGTTACCCAGTCCGGTCAGATAATCGGCTTCTGAAAAATCCATGCTAAAAAAATGCCGCCCGAGCCCTTCCCAAAACGGGCTGACCCCCTGCTCATTCGATACGCCCCGCATCTCGGCGATCACTCGCTCGGCAAAACGTTCGGGATGTTGCGCCATAAACAGAAAACGGCATTTAGACAGCAGTGCGCCGTTTAGATTGCGACGGTAATCGGGGTGCAAGAACAAGCTGCAGACTTCCGAATGGCCGGTGTAGTCATTGCACAGGTAGAGCGTCCGAAAACGATTGTGGATGTGCATCTCCCGCGAAGCATGGACCACGGTTCCCATCCGATAGTGGTACCAGGGATCATCCATTCCGACGGCCGAGGTGATGGCAGTAGTTCCGATCACCAGTTGCTGCTCGGTATCTTCCAATACAAAGAGGTAGTGTTCACCCTCGGTTCGCCCGAGCGGTTGGGCCATCGAATCGATCGATTGGGCTATCTTGCGTTCCAACAGTTCGGGATGGACGGGCAGCGAGGTAAAGCCCGGACCGCTCAACTCGGCGATGGCGATCAAGGCATCCAAATCTTGCGTCTGAATCGGTCGAATCACATACATAACGGCCTCACTCAACTCGCTGGCGATGCTCAGAGTCTAGTTGAAGCCGGCGGAATGGAGCGAGGTGCGCGGTTTTAAGCCGATAACAAAAAGGCACCCGAAGGTGCCTTGATAGTTCGAGATAGAGGCGATTAGATCGCGTCAGTCCCTGTCTCGCCGGTACGGATACGAATGATCTGCTCCAGCGCGGTGACAAAGATTTTACCGTCGCCAATCTTGCCGGTGTTAGCAGACTGGCTGATCGTTTCGATGACCAGATCAACCAAATCATCGCCGATGGCAGCTTCGATCTTCACTTTAGGGAGGAAGTCGACCACATATTCAGCGCCCCGGTACAGCTCGGTATGACCCTTTTGGCGACCAAATCCTTTGACCTCGGTAACAGTGATTCCTTGAACCCCAATTTCTGACAGCGCCTCGCGCACATCATCCAATTTGAAGGGCTTAATAACAGCAGTAACCAGTTTCATCGAAAACTCCTATTAACGCGGTTAACAGCGTCCAGCACAAATTCGGTGAAACAGTATAACCTGATCTATTTGCTCAGGGATACGCGAGAGTGCGGCTGGGGGCCGAATATCAATGCTGTTAGCGGCCGATAAACCGGTATACGATGACCTGTTTTAAAGGCTGCAACGCGGCCCCTCATTACCCCGTAGGACCCACCGCTTAGATGCTGCTAGAACAATTCGGATTGCTATTGATCTCGCTGCTGGCCAACCTATTATCGGCACTGGCCGGTGGCGGTGCCGGGCTACTACAGTTTCCGGTGCTGCTATTTTTAGGGCTCAGCTTTGCTACCGCACTCGCCACCCATAAGATCGCCAGCGTCGCGCTGGGGGTCGGGGCCACCCTTCGTCATCTTCGCGAAGGCTCCCTTGATTGGCATTTTGCCGCTTACATGCTGGCCTGCGGTCTGCCTGGCGTGCTAATCGGAGCCAACTTGATTCTGGATCTGCCCGAAGCTTGGGCTATTTTTTCGCTGGGGTTGCTGACTGCCGGCCTAGGGCTCTATTCGGTATTCAAACGCGAACTGGGGTTGCAGCATCAAACCCGTAACCGCGACCGTCGAGGGCTGACCATCGGTGGTTTAGTGCTGATGCTGATCGGCATTCTCAACGGCTCGCTGACATCCGGCACCGGTCTGTTCGTGACCCTCTGGCTAGTGCGCTGGTACGGGTTGGATTATCAGCGTGCGGTCGCTTACACCCTGATTCTGGTCGGCCTGTTCTGGAACGGTGTCGGTGCCCTAGCCGTGGCGCTGCAAACGCCCCCAATGTGGGCCTGGTTACCGGTCTTGTTGGTCGGTTCACTGGTCGGAGCCTACCTAGGTGCTCATCTCGGGCTTGCCAAAGGCAACCGCTTGATCAAACGCAGCTTCGAACTGCTGACCCTGCTGGTGGGCTCCAAACTGATCTGGGACGGGCTGTTACTGCTCACCACTTAGCAGCTCTCAAACCGTTCAACAAATCCCCTCGCACCCATAGCTAATAGCGCTATTCTTATATTAGCTATTGATGCTATTGGAGTCGGTATGCGAAGGATCGTAAAAATTCTCATCTGGTTGATGTTACTCGCGGCTGCAGCCGCCGCGATCTGGTGGAATAGCCGCCCACAGCCAGTCAACGTTGATACCGCCCGGGTTGAGCGCGGCCAGGTTGAACGCAGCGTGGTCAACACCCGTGCTGGTACCGTCAAATCTTGCCGCCGCGCCCAACTGTCACTGGCTATCGGTGGCCAGATCGCCACGCTTAGTATTGCTGAGGGCGATCATGTCAGCAAAGACCAACTGCTGATCGAGCTTTGGAACGAAGACCTCAAGGCTAGCCTAAAGCAGGTCAAGCTGGCAGCGCAGTCGGCTCATCTCGAACACGATGCGATCTGCGTGCGGGCGAAAAACGCACAGCGCGAAGCCAACCGCATTGAACAGCTCCAAGCCCAGCAGATGGCCTCCCAAGAACAAGCCGAACAAACCCACGCGGCGGCTGAAGCGATCGCGCTGAGCTGCCAAGCCGCAGGGGCTCGCGAGCAAGAAGCCAGCGCACGTATCACGGTAACCGAGGCGGCACTGGAGCGAACGCGCCTACGAGCGCCATTTGACGGCATCGTCGCCGAACTTAGCGGCAAAGTCGGCGAATACGCCACGCCATCGCCTCCTGGCGTCGC
>JBALWS010000006.1:19464-80089 GCA_036960405.1 Halopseudomonas sp.
GCGTCGCCACCCCGCCAGCGATCGACCTGCTCACCGACGACTGTCACTATATTGAAGCCCCGATCGACGAAGTCGATGCCGCCGAGCTCAGTCCCGGCCAGCCGCTGCGCATCTCGCTGGATGCTTACCGTGGGCAGAGTTTTCCCGGCACCCTGCGCCGTATCGCTCCCTATGTGCTGGATCGTGAAAAACAGGCTCGCACCGTCGAAGTCGAAGCGGACTTCAGCCAGCGCCCACCGATCCGTTTGCTGGCGGGTTACAGCGCCGATCTGGAAATCATCCTGCAGGATCATGCCGATACGCTGCGCATCCCGACCGAAGCACTGTTGGACGAGCGCTACGTGCTGCTCTACCAACAAGGACTACCGCTAGCCAAGCGCGAGGTCAAAATCGGTCTGAGCAACTGGCGTCATACCGAGATCCTCGACGGACTGACCGAGGGCGACGAAGTGGTGACTTCGCTGGGGCGTAGCGAGATCAAAGCCGGTGCGATGGCGATACGGCAATGAACCGCCAACCCCCATCCGCCATGATCGCGCTGGATCAGCTCAGCAAGCAGTACCGGATCGGCAACACGCCACTCAACGCCTTAGCCGGCATCGACCTGACGATTAATGCGGGGGAATATATCGCGATAACCGGTCCTTCGGGTTCGGGTAAATCAACTCTGCTGAATATGATCGGGCTGCTGGATCGTCCCGATAGCGGTAGCTACTGCCTGCACGGGGAGGCCACCGAGTCGTTAAACGAAGAGCGGCGCGCGCAACTACGCCGCGACCAGATCGGTTTTATCTTTCAGGCGTTTCATTTGATCCCGCGGTTGAGCGCGCTGGAGAACATCTCCCTGCCGTTAATGCTTGCCGGGCTGCCTCGAGCCGAACAGCAGCAACGAGGGATGCAAGCCTTGCAGCAGGTCGGCTTGAGCCCGCAGGCCCAACAGCGCCCCAATCAACTCTCCGGTGGCCAGCAGCAACGCGTCGCCATCGCCCGTGCCATCGTGATGCAACCACCGCTGCTATTGGCCGACGAACCTACCGGCAATCTCGACCAACGCTCGGGAGGCGAAATCATTGAACTGTTGGAGGGGCTCAATAGCCAAGGGATGACGCTGCTGGTCGTCACCCACGACAATGCTATTGCCCGCCGAAGTAAGCGCCAGCTTAAGCTGGTCGATGGCGCTATTGTCATCGACCAACGCTCATGAGCCTGTGGGACCGACTGCGCTTTAACAGCCAAGTATTGGCCCGCCAACGCTGGCGTACCTTGCTGTTACTGCTCACCATCAGCCTCGGGGTGGCGTCGGTGGTTGTGCTAACCAGCGTCGGCGAAGGCGCCCGCCGTTACGTCGACGGCGAGTTTTCATCGCTGGGCAATCAGATACTGCTAGTGCTACCGGGCAAGACCGAGACCACCGGCGGCGCGCCGCCGCTATACGGCACCTCGCCGCGCGATCTGACACTCGAAGACGCCAACGCGCTGGCTCAAATCGGCAACATTCGCCGCATCGCACCGATCATCGCCGGCACTGCACGGGTCAGCCACGGCAGTTTCGCCCGCGAAGTGGTCACCCTCGGTACCACTCCCGACTTCTTCCCGGTCCGCAACCTCAGCATTGGCCAGGGTAAACCATTGCCCGCCAGCGCCATCGACACCGCCTCACCCACTGTGGTGCTGGGAGCCAAACTGAAGCAGGAGCTGTTCGGCAACCGTAATCCGCTCAATCAATGGCTACGAATCGGCGAACGACGCTTTCGCGTCACCGGGGTGCTGCAGGAACGTGGCGAATCGCTGGGGCTAGATATGCGCGATATGGCGATCATCCCGATTCGCTCGGCCGAGCAACTGTTTAACTCGCCGGGACTGTTCCGGATTCTGTTAGAACTGAAACAGATCGACCAGCTCGAGGTCGCCAAGCAGCAGATTCTGGACAAGATCCGCTTACGCCACGATGGCGAGGATGACGTCACCTTGATCAGTCAGGATTCGATGCTCAGCACCTTCGATAACGTACTGACCACGCTGACCGCCAGCGTCGGTGCGATCGCGGCTATCAGCCTGCTGGTTGCCGGTATCCTGATCATGAATATCAGCCTGATATCGGTCAGCCAGCGACAACGCGAGATCGGCCTGTTAAAAGCCTTAGGTGCTTCCGCGCCGCTGGTTCGCTCACTGTTTCTGACCGAGGCGCTGATGCTGACCGGTAGCGGCGCGTTGATCGGCACCGCGTTTGGCGAACTGGCCGTAACCATCGCGCTGCAGTTACTACCCAACTTCCCTTTCTACGCACCACTATGGGCCGAACTGGCGGCCACCAGCATGGCGGTTGGATGCGGGCTGCTGTTCTCCTGGTGGCCCGCTAGCCGAGCCGCCGGACTCGATCCGATCTTAGCGATGCGTGGTGAAGCAGGAGGGGGTCACCAATGAGTTGGGGCGACAGCATTCACTGGATATGGCGTGCACTGCTGGCTCAGCGCTTGCGCAGCCTGCTCACCCTACTGGGGATGGCCATCGGCATCACTGCGGTTTCATTGATGAGCGCACTCGGCGAAGGTGTGCGCCACTATGTTCTGCAAGAGTTTACCCAGTTCGGCAGCCACTTGCTGGCTGTCACACCGGGCAAGACCGAAACCTTCGGCTTGGGCGGCATCCTCAATACGGTACGACCGCTGTCACTACAAGATGCCCAATCTCTGTCCCGACTCAACGGCGTCGAAAAGGTGATTCCGGTGGTGTTTGGCACCGCCCCGATTAAATATGCGGGACTCAGCCGCCACAGCAATGTCGCGGGGGTGGGACCCGATGCTGATAGCGTGTGGCAGCTTGCGTTGGCTCAAGGCCGATTTCTGCCGCAGGATGATCTCGATAACGCCCGCCCCTTCGCTGTGCTGGGTAGCACGCTCAAGCAGGAGCTGTTCGGAAGCGCTAACGCACTAGGAGAAAGTGTTCATATCGGCAGCGCCCGCTTCCGCGTCATCGGCGTGCTCGCGAGCAAGGGGCAATTTCTCGGTACCGATCTGGATGACACTGCCTACATTCCAGTCTCGCGGGGCTTAAAATTGTTCAACCGTGAAAGCCTGATGGAGATCGACGTGGTTTATCGCCCCAACATCAGCGCAGAGCTAATCAGCAAACGAGTCAAACAACAGCTCGAAGCACGCCACGGTTTGGAGGACTTCACCTTGGTGACCCAGGATGAAGTGCTCAAAAGTCTCGATCAAATTCTGCGAATGTTGAAATACGCCGGCGGCAGTCTGGGGCTGATCTCGTTGGTCGTGGGCGGTGTCGGCATCCTCACCATTATGCTGATCACCACCAGCGAACGCGCTCACGAAATAGGACTGCTCCGGGCATTGGGATCTACCGCACCGCAAATTCGCAACCTGTTCCTTGGCGAAGCCGTTGTGCTAGCCCTTGCCGGCTGCGCGCTGGGACTGGCGATCACCGCATCACTGTTGCTGCTCAGCCGCTGGGCGCTACCCGGGCTGCCCTTAACACTTCCGCCACAGATGGTGCTACTGGCTCTCGCGGTATCGGCTCTGATCGGAGTTATAGCTGGGGTTAAACCCGCTTCGGATGCAGCAGCAATGAATCCAATCGAAGCGCTACGGCAGTCGGAATGATGCGGGGAACAAATGGATAAGACAGCCTGAACAGGCAAAGATTTTAGCTGATGGTGTTCTCATCGGCGCGCCGGTAACTGCAGATACAGTGGGGATACAACGTTACAAAACGCCCAGGAATATTCGATTCAGTGATCAACTGGGGGATTTGAGTGGCAGACATTTGCTTGGCTAATACCAGATAACCTCTGCTCGGTGACAGTAGCTCTACCGTTCCCTCGTAGACAGGATGTTCGACTAACACTTCATCACCGATCACAAGGTCTTGCCATAACAGCTCTGCCGCCAGTTGATCCTCGGCAATATTTTCAGTGGTGTTTTTTTCTACCATAAACGATCACGGCCAGATCAGCATAATAGCTGTAACTATAGTCCGGTCCAGATCCTCATCGCAGTGGCAATAAAAAAGCCAGGCAATGCCTGGCTTTATAGGATGGTCTTGAGATGAGCAATAATCAGATATGGCGCACCTGTTCGATCTCATACTCGACCGTGCCGTTAGGGGTTACTACAACAACCACTTCACCCTCTTCTTTGCCGATCAGGGCACGGGCTATAGGCGAGTTAACCGAGATTTTCTTCTGTTTAATATCGGACTCGCTATCACCGACGATTTGATAGGTCACGGCGTCCTCGGTATCGAGGTTGATGATATCTACAGTGGTACCGAAGATCACCCGACCGCTATGGGGGATTTGAGTCACATCAATCACCTGACACCCTGCCAGATCACTTTCGATCTGCTTGACCCGGCCTTCGCAGAAACCTTGCTGCTCACGCGCTGCGTGGTACTCGGCGTTCTCTTTCAGATCACCATGTTCACGAGCGGTGGCGATATCCTTGATGATGCGGGGACGATCGACCGTCTTAAGCTGCTGAAGTTCTTGGCGCAACGCCTGCTCGCCTTGAACGGTCATCGGTACTTTAATCATTTTGCTGTTCCTGTAACGATCGTGGCATGCAAATCCTGAAGACGACGAACCTGCTTCTCTTCACCGAACTGGATCGCTTGCACTTCCGCCTCGGCACCCGCCAAGGTGGTGGTATAAGGGATCTTATGCTGCAGCGCTGAGCGACGAATTGCGGCCGAGTCGGCGATGGCGCGACGGCCTTCGGTAGTGTTAATCACATAAACGATCTCGTCGTTTTTGATCATATCGACGATATTAGGCCGCCCCTCGGTCACCTTGTTAACCCGCTCCGAAACGATGCCATTCTCGCTCAGCAGGTTGTGGGTACCTTCGGTGGATACCAGCTCGAAGCCGAGTGAGACCAGATCACGCGCGACCTCAACAATGCCTGCCTTGTCGACATCACGGACACTGATAAAGGTTCTGCCAGGCTTAGGCAGGATCTCATTGGTACCGATGTGCGCCTTGGAGAAAGCTTCACCGAAGCTATCACCCACGCCCATCACCTCACCGGTGGACTTCATCTCCGGTCCGAGAATCGGATCAACACCCTGAAACTTGTTGAACGGGAACACCGCTTCTTTAACGCTGAAGTACGGCGGCACGATCTCTTCGGTAAAGCCCTGTGCTTCCAGGCTAGTGCCCGCCATGACCCGCGCGGCGATCTTAGCCAGTGAGGCACCGATGCACTTGGATACAAAAGGAACAGTACGCGATGCTCGAGGGTTCACCTCGATGACATAGATCTCACCGTCCTGATACGCTAACTGGGTGTTCATCAAGCCCACAACGCCCAGCTCGAGCGCCATCGCAGCCACGATCTCGCGCATCTTATCCTGCACATTATCAGCCAGGTTATACGGTGGCAGCGAGCAAGCCGAGTCACCGGAGTGAACGCCACACTGCTCGATATGCTGCATGATGGCACCGATCACCACCCGCTCACCGTCGCAGATCGCGTCGATATCGACCTCGATGGCGCACGACAGGAACCGATCCAACAGTACCGGTGCATCGTTAGAAACCTGGACCGCATCCTTCATGTAACGACGCAATTCGATTTCGTTGTAAACGATCTCCATCGCCCGGCCACCCAAAACATAGGAGGGACGAACCACCAGCGGGTAACCGATCTGCTCGGCCTGAACAACCGCTTCTTCGAGCGAACGCACGGTCGAGTTCTCCGGCTGCAGCAGTCCCAAACGCTGAATCATCTGCTGGAAGCGCTCACGGTCTTCGGCACGGTCAATCGCTTCTGGGCTGGTTCCGATAATAGGAACACCGGCTGCTTCAAGCGCAACCGCCAGTTTCAATGGTGTCTGGCCACCGTACTGTACGATCACGCCCTTGGGCTTCTCGACAGCAACGATCTCCAGCACGTCTTCCAGCGTTACGGGCTCAAAATAGAGGCGATCAGAGGTATCGTAATCGGTAGAAACCGTCTCTGGGTTACAGTTGACCATGATGGTCTCGTAGCCGTCTTCACGCATCGCTAAAGCGGCATGAACACAGCAGTAATCAAACTCGATACCCTGGCCGATCCGGTTCGGACCGCCCCCCAAGACCATGATCTTGTCACGATCGGATGGGTTGGCTTCACACTCCTCCTCGTAGGTGGAGTACATGTAAGCCGTATCGGTAGCAAACTCGGCGGCGCAGGTATCGACCCGCTTGTAGACTGGGCGCACATTCAGGCTATGGCGACGCTTGCGGAACGCCTTCTCGGTCACGCCGAGCAGCTTCGACAGCCGCGCATCCGAGAAGCCTTTACGCTTAAGGCCGAACACCAACTCTTTATTAAGATCAGCCAGCCCCAGCTTGGAGACCATAGCCTCCTCTTGGATCAAGTCTTCGATCTGGATCAGGAACCAGTGATCCACACCGCTGAGCTTGTAAATTTCGTCGATGCTCATACCGGCACGGAAGGCATCGCCGATGTACCAGATGCGATCGGCACCTGGATTCTTCAGTTCGCGCACCAAGGTCTCTTTGGCGTCTTCGGCGGTCAGATCCAAAATCGGATCGAAGCCGTCTGCATCGACTTCCAAGCCACGCAGGGCTTTCTGCATCGACTCTTGGATGGTACGACCGATTGCCATCACTTCACCAACCGACTTCATCTGCGTGGTCAGACGGTCGTTAGCCTGTGGGAACTTCTCAAAGGCGAAACGGGGGATTTTGGTGACCACGTAATCGATAGCTGGCTCGAAGGACGCAGGGGTACGACCACCGGTGATATCGTTCTGTAGCTCATCAAGCGTGTAACCGACGGCTAACTTGGCGGCGACTTTAGCGATCGGGAAACCGGTAGCCTTGGAGGCCAATGCCGAGGAGCGAGATACCCGCGGGTTCATCTCGATAACAACTAGGCGACCCGTCTCTGGGCACATGCCGAACTGAACGTTGGAACCGCCGGTTTCGACGCCGATCTCACGCAGTACCGCCAACGAAGCGTTACGCATGATTTGGTATTCTTTGTCGGTCAGGGTCTGAGCCGGTGCCACGGTGATCGAATCACCGGTATGTACACCCATGGCGTCGAAGTTTTCGATCGCACAGACGATGATGCAGTTGTCGTTTTTGTCGCGAACCACCTCCATCTCGTACTCTTTCCAGCCGATCAGTGACTCATCAATCAGCAGCTCAGTCGTCGGTGACAGGTCCAGACCACGTTCGCAGATCTCGACGAACTCCTCTTTGTTGTAAGCGATACCGCCACCGGATCCCCCCATCGTAAACGATGGACGGATAATGCACGGAAAGCCCAGCTGCACTTGAACTTGCAACGCCTCTTCCAAGCTATGGGCAATCGCGGCTCGAGGACACGCCAGTCCGATGCTCTTCATCGCCTTATCGAAACGGTCGCGGTCTTCGGCCTTATCGATCGCATCGGCGGTGGCACCGATCATTTCGACACCAAACTGTTCCAGTACGCCTTCGCGCGCCAGATCCAGTGCGCAGTTCAATGCGGTCTGACCACCCATTGTTGGCAGGATCGCATCGGGGCGCTCCTTGTCGATGATCTTGGCAACGGTCTTCCAGTTGATCGGCTCGATGTAGGTCGCATCGGCCATCGCCGGATCGGTCATGATGGTGGCCGGGTTAGAGTTGACCAGGATGACGCGATATCCCTCCTCGCGCAGCGCCTTACAGGCCTGAGCACCGGAGTAATCGAATTCGCAAGCCTGACCGATAATGATGGGGCCAGCCCCGATGATCAGGATACTTTTTAAGTCTGTACGCTTTGGCATGAGTCTTTAACCGGTCTAATTCGTTCTAATCGGCGCTGGTTCTCGTTATGAGTACAAGCGCGCTGACAATTCGGGGGTGCAGATTAAGCGCTACGCGCCTGCATCAAGGCAATAAAGCGGTCGAACAGCGGTGCCACATCGTGTGGGCCAGGGCTAGCTTCCGGATGACCTTGGAAGCTGAATGCTGGCTTGTCGGTCCGTTCGATACCTTGCAGCGAACCGTCAAACAGCGACTTATGGGTCGCACGCAGGCAGCTAGGCAACGTCTCTTCGTCAGCGGCAAAGCCATGGTTCTGACTAGTGATCATCACCACTCCGCTGTCCAAGTCCTGTACCGGGTGGTTGGCACCGTGGTGGCCGAACTTCATCTTCACGGTCTTGGCACCGCTAGCCAAAGCCAGTAGCTGGTGGCCCAGGCAGATGCCAAATACCGGCAGTTCTGTGTCGAGCACCTGTTTGATCGCGTCGATAGCGTAGGTGCAAGGCTCGGGGTCGCCAGGGCCGTTGGACAGGAACACGCCATCGGGGTTCATCGCCAGCACCTCGCTGGCAGGGGTCTGCGCCGGCACCACGGTCAGCTTGCAACCACGATCGACCAGCATCCGTAGAATATTCTGCTTAACGCCGAAATCGTAGGCGACGACATGGAACGGCTGCTCGGCATCAGGAGTGTTATGGCCTTGGCCCCATTTCCAGCTTCCTTCGGCCCACTCGTAGGTATCTTTGGCAGACACTTCCTTGGCCAGATCCATTCCTTTGAGTCCGGCAAAAGCTTTAGCCCCCGCTAAGGCTCTCTCGACATCGGCATCACCTAAGTCGTCACCAGCGATGATACAGCCATTCTGCGAGCCTTTTTCACGCAGGATGCGAGTCAGTCGACGGGTATCGATATCGGCAATTCCCACCACATTGTTATCACGCAGATAGGCATCCAGGCTCTGCTCGCTACGCCAGCTGCTTGCCATCAACGGCAAGTCGCGAATCACCAGACCGGCAGCCCAGACATGGCCAGACTCTTCGTCTTCGAAATTGATGCCGGTGTTGCCGATGTGGGGATAAGTTAGCGTTACTATCTGACGGGCGTAGGACGGGTCGGTCAGGATCTCCTGATAACCGGTCATTGATGTATTGAAGACCACTTCACCGCTGGTCTCGCCATCAGCTCCTATCGCCTTACCTCTAAACACACTTCCGTCTGCTAGGGCCAGAATGGCTGCTTTGTTCAATGTCGCCTCCCACTGATTACGTGACGTCGAGGTACTAAATCCCGACAGCTATCTGCAAAAAAGCGAGAGGCGAACTAACTATCCGCATCCCGCTTTTTTAGAATTTTTTATCGGCCAATTTTCACCCGGCCAAACAGGCTGTATGTTACTAGAACAACCTCTATTTTTCCAGCCCTAAAACAGAAGCTGCTACACATAAAACGGGAGCCGAAGCCCCCGTTGATATTTCACTAGCGATCGAACAAACTGATCGGCTACTTCTTAACCTGCCCTTGAATTTCAGCCTCTACCCGGCGGTTGGCCAGGCGCCCTTCGGCTGTCTTATTATCTGCCAGCGGCACCTCTTCACCGTGGCCGACCGCAGAGATCTGATTCGGTGCTACACCGTAGTTGTCGATCAGATATTGAGCCACTGCCTCTGCACGACGCTGCGACAGGTCTTGGTTATAGGCCGCAGCTCCCACTGAGTCGGTATGGCCGTTGATTACCACCTTGGCGTTGGGATTTGCCGCCACAACATAGGCCAGTGCCTTCATCTGGGTCTCATACGCGGCGGTGACTTTATCGGCATTGGAGGCAAACTTCACATCCAGCTTGACCGACACGGCCTCATACTTGACCACCTTACAACCCTTGGCATCAACCTCTGCACCTTTTGGCGTTCCGGGGCACTGGTCATTCATATCCGCTACGCCATCGCCATCCGAATCCAGCAAACAGCCGCGACCATCTACGGCAGCGCCCGTCGGCGTATTGGGGCAAGCATCTTTATCATCGGTCACGCCATCGCCGTCACTGTCTATAGGCGCCATCGCAGCAGCCATAGGGGCAGGTTCTGCAGCCTTCATTATTTCGTCGCAGCCCTCGACCTGTGAGCCTTTGAACCATGAAGAGGTACGCACACATTTTCCCGAGCTATCGTTGATATAAACACCATCAGAGTTATGCCAATACGCACAATGCTCCATATCTCCATCTTTACAGGAACCATGAGCAAATACCGTCATAGGTAGCGCCCAGAGTGCAGAAACAGCTGCAATCACCAATGTTTTTTTCATTCTTTTCTCCTTGTGTTCGGCTTGGTATAGGTGTCTGTGATCAATACCAATCCGCCATTTCTGCCACGACCATGGTTGGCCACAACAGGCGTAATCTGATGCTATTTGCCTGCATCTATCCATTCAGACAAAACAGTCAGCGTAAGCAAATGTATAGACTTCTGCGCTGATAATTTCCAGCAAGCACCGGTAAAAAAAATAGAAAAATCATTTCCTTAAGCATAAAAAACCCGCCTGAAGCGGGTTTGATCAATCTTCCAAAAAGGCTTAACGCAGGCTCAACACATCCTGCATATCGAACAATCCATGGCCGTGGCCAGCAAGCCAACTGGCTGCTCGCACCGCACCCTTGGCAAAGGTCATTCGCGAACTCGCTTTATGGGTGATCTCAACCCGCTCACCTTCGGTAGCAAACAGCACCGTATGATCACCGACGATATCGCCTGCACGAATCGTCTCAAAGCCGATCTCTTTAGCGCTACGCGCACCGGTATGCCCCTCGCGACCGTAAACCGCACATTCGGCCAGATCACGGCCTAGCGCCTCGGCCACCACTTCGCCCAAACGTAGGGCAGTGCCCGATGGCGAATCCACCTTATGCCGATGGTGCGCCTCGATCACCTCGATATCGTAATCTTCCGCCAATACCTTGGCAGCCACTTCGAGAAGCTTGAAGCATAAATTAACCCCAACACTCATATTAGGGGCGAACACAACGGGGATTGTTTTTGCCGCTTCAGCAATCTGCTGCTTCTGCACATCATTGAAGCCAGTTGTACCAATAACGATCGCCTTACCATTGGCACGGCAAAACTCAAGATTGGCCAAGGTTAACTCGATAGAGGTGAAATCGATCAGCACATCGAAGCTGTCGACCACATCCGCCAACTGGCCTACGGCAGGCACAGCCAACTTGCCAGCGCCAATCAGCTCGCCAATATCGGCACCGACCAACGAACTGGACGGGTTGATAATCGCTGCACCCAACGTCGTTTCGGGTGCATCCAGCACTGCTTGAAGCAAGTTTTTCCCCATCCGCCCGGCGGCGCCGGTGATAGCAACTCGTGTCATGTCTATGGTTCCCACTCAAGATCGATTTGCGCCATTATACAGCCTCACCGATCTGCAAAAACAAAAAAGCCAGCACTAAGGCTGGCCTTTCTAACGGTTGCTAGGGCTATTGTTTAGCCGCAATGATATCGGCATCACCCTGACCCAACGCCAGCTTAAGCTCTAGCGAGGCCAGGTGGTAACGTCCGGCTGTCTGCTGGTCGTGCAACGCGATCCCGAAGGTATAGATTTTACCCGACTCAAGCGCCTTGTGGTTCTGACTGCTCGTCAGAGGCCGCTTGAACTCCACCACCCAGTCATTGCCCAACTCTTCAGCCGTGACTGAAACCGTTGTATTCGGGTTTTCAACACGCTCCTTTAAGATAAACCCATCAGCGACCTCAGCCGGCTTGCCCGGGTCGAGCATCGCTTGCCAATATTCTAAAAACACACCTTTATTGATTAGCGCAAGAATCTCTGCGTCTGAGAGTACATTATCTCCACCGCCGCGCTTGCGGTGCATCTTCTTGCGCGATTCGGCCAAGTATTTCTCTTTGTTGCCGCCCATGCTCATCTGCCGCTCATCGGCATGGCATACAGCCCAACACCCACCAACGCCAAACTCTTCAATCGAATTATCATCCAACATCAGCGTCAGCCGGGTGTCATGCTTTTCAGCCTTAACGCCTTCGAGCGAGTCGGTGAACTTCGGCCAGTTAATCGCTTCTGCTGTTTTCGGCCACTTTACCCTGACGTAGAAATCGGAGCCATCGTAGGCTGCCTGCACGGTCGCTTCAAGATAGCCGCGCCGCCCCACCAGTGGCTTGGACTCGGTATCGCTCCCTTTGACAGCTTTAGTGCCATATTTGTACTCATCACCGTCATGACAGCCCCGACAGGTCTTCTTACGATTCTTATATTTCGCCGCGCCGTCATGATTTCGCTTGGAGTAGATCCACTCCATAGAGGTTTCACCCGGATAAAACATCCGCACCTCGGTTTCCTTCACGCCAGACCAGTCAATCGCGGCGGCAGGCAGGCTCGCACCTGCCAAGACCACGCTCAGGCAAACGGCAACCGCAGATAACAACCGTTTTCTTTTTTGCTCAGACATTCACTCACTCCTTGCCCAGTACCGACTCAAAACAAGTCCTGTACTACATCAGTGCCAGCTAATTTTGCTGAGGATAAGACTATCATGAGCAGGGGTTTTGACAAACCAGCCGCCATGAAGTTATTCATTAACTTACCTTTTACTTAAATTGAATAAAGCTATCTGCAATAGAAGAAAAGCAATGTTGGTCAAACGCAAGACACAAAAAAACGGAGCCTGAAACAGACTCCGTTTTAGTTAAAACCGCTTAATGGTTAGAACTGGTAGCGAACACCAAATTCAACCAAGCCTGCAGAGTGGTTGGGGTTTTCGATAGAGGCGGTGTTTGATGTTGCAAACCCACCATCAGCTAGCTCGTACGCCCAGTTATTGTTTTCGTAATCCTCGTAGACAACACGCGCCAAGAAGGTTGTCTGCTTATCGAAGAAATACTCACCTGACAATTCAACGGTATGGATCTGAGTCTCCGTATCCGGCAGTGCACAAGCTCCGGTTGGAGGTGAAGCACAAGCTCCAGTAACCGCGGTACCCGCATTCACCTGACTGTAGCTATCCTCTGTCTCGGTAAAGCGATAACCAAATTTAACCGCCACCAAGTTAGGCACCGCTTCCCAGTTCAGATCCAGACCCGCCAGAAATGAAGAGTTATCGGTATCAACACTCCAAGCATCCGAAGGCACAGCCCCGGCACCTGGTACACCGGTCTGGTCGTACTCGAACTGCTGCACCCCGGCATATAAGCTGTAGCTCAGGGTACGCATAGGGCTAGCGCCAAAATCAACGCTGTACATCGAGCCATCCAGCTCTTGCAAGCCGTAGGCGGTTTCGTTGTAGTCATCGTTCCATTGCTGCAACATCAGACCGATATGGCCGGTACGACCCAACTGGTACTGCAGGTTAACCTGCCCCTTGATCTGCTCGCGATCAGCAGTATGGTATTTCTGGGCACCAGGGGAAGAGATCCGCCCCGTGCCACCGACAATTTCAACACTTATATGGTCGGGATCGTAGGCAGATCCGTCACGATCAGCGATGCTCAGCTTGATGGTACCGCTCAATTTTCCCATCATCGGCAACTTATAGCTGGCCCAGAGCTTGTCTTCGTTGGTCTTTTCCCGGTTCTGATCGGGGCGCTCGATCTTCTCGTGCTCGTAGCCCAAACCGATCTTAGAGGCGCTGGGCAGACGGTAATAGCCATCAAGCTCTACAGACTGCCAGGTGGTATCAAAAGCAGGAGTAGTTCGAGTGCTACCGTTAACGTACTCAGCAGTCGAATTATCTTTATCCTGATAGTTATACTTGGCGTTAAGCGTTAACTTATTGGTTAAGCGGGAACTAACCCCTAGCCGCGCGATAATATTCTCAACCTTCGCGTCGGCATTTACGCCACCAGAGCCGATAATTTCTTCGTTCTGCTCGCCTTGATTGTACGCCAAAAACGCGTTGAGCCGAGTAGCCTGGGTAACGCGATAGGTTACATTGGCATGCAGTTGCTGGAATTTATTATCGGGCTCCTGAGCCGTTTCAGCAGACGCAGTGTCATGGGTAACCTGATCGCCTGCGTTATCAAACGCAGAAAACTCGTAACCCAGTTGTAGCCGGTAATCGTTAGAGCCGTATTCAGCGCCTAGATTAACGTTGCTGGTGGTGTAATCGATCGGATAGAGGTAGAGCGTGGGCTTGTCAAAAGATAGGGTACCGTAATCACGTGTTCCGGTCTTATTTTCCTGCGTCGCTCCAGCGCTAAAGCGCCAATTGCTCTTGGTTTGCTTGGCGAACTCAACCCCTACCTTTTCACGTAAAACTGACACTGCTTCAGAAGTACCGGTCGCCGCGGCTGTAGTTTGATTATAAGGATCACCACCGACAGGGCCTAAATTACTGATAAATTGGCCGTGCAATTGCTTTTCGATACCGTCGAAGAAGATGCGGAACTTATGATCGCCTTGTTGGCCGCCTTCCAGGCTGAAATCTCTTGACTTAGTACCGAGAGAGTTGCCTTCGGCTCTGAAGTATTTAGCTGTGCCGTCTTCAAAATCACGCTGCTCAATATCGAAGCCGCCGTCGAGCTGCCAACCCTTTTGGTGCTGGCTGTTATATTCACCGAATTTGAACGCATCGTCGGTGATGTAACGCAGGCCGATATCGACCGAACTGGTCAACTCATTGGTACGCTGGGTTACCAAGGCGACTTCTGAATAATCCTCGCCTTCTTCTTCGTCATCATCATAAACCGCCGCCCAGCTCGTCATCGGCGCTGAAACCAACAGTGTGGCGACCAGCATTGACGGCAACTTAATCCAACCCTTAGGCTCGGAAGACATAGCTACTACACATTGCTTAATTTTCATCTCTGTGTCCTCCGTTAGCGTAACAGCTTAGAGCCGTTAGCGTGGTTACTACCATGCACCTGTGAATGACACTGCGAACAACCCTTGCCGCCCATAATATTGCCGAATGCACTGAAGCCACCGGGGGTATATTCCAAGTTGGATCCGTCACGCATATTGCTCTGATGACTGTTTTCGGTATGGCACTGCTGGCACAGGAATGGCCGCGCTACTTTCAGCAGCCGCTCGTTAGTACCACCGTGAGCCAAATGACAATTGGTACAATCTTCCTGAACCGGCTGATGTTCCCAGATCATCGGACCACGTTTCTCAGCGTGGCAGCTAACACAGGTATCGTTGACGGTGGCTTTAACCAGCGAGAAGTCATTGCTATTGCCGTGCGGGTTGTGGCAATCGGAGCAAGCGACCTTGCCTTCACGAATCGGGTGACGGTGCGGCTTGTTGGCTTCGATGCGGGTGTTCTTGTGGCAGGCGAAGCAGACGTCTGCTTCGGTGGTCTTTTTCAGTACCGGATCGCGACTGTTGTGCGAGTTGTGACAATCAGCACAAGTCACATCGTCGGCATCGTGGGCGCCGCCAGCCCAGTTCATCACCATGCCATTCTCGTGGCAGTTCAGACAGGAGTTATTACGGTCTTCGGCTGAAGACTTAGCCAGGTTCGGGCCGTAGTTAACAGTAGGGGGAACGCGCTGTTCGCCTTCAGCCAGTTTCTTGGCGTGCTCGGAGCTAGGTCCGTGACAGGATTCACACGTATTCTGCTCGGCGGGTGCATTGGGATCGCCGGTTACAAAGTGCGAGGTGTGCAGCACGGAGATCACCGGTGCCTCACTCTTACCACCGTGGCATTTAATACAGCCTTCGGCTCCGCGTACGGTCAGTTCTTGTGCAACCGGCTCTGCATCTGCCGCCCATACGGGCGTCAACATACAACCGATCAACAGAGCCAAGGCTCCGCCCAGTCGTCGTAACAACATGATTTTTCCCCTTCGTTTAAATGTATTCTCACGGCGGGCTTATTTTGCCCGGCCTATGAGTACAACCATTCAACGCAGAATATTGACAGCAGGATTGTTACTGCGGAACTTTCTACTTCTGAACAGCCTGTCGTGTAATAGTCTTTTCAAGGCTTCTTAAGAAACGGACTATTTACACTAACTAAAGAGTGTAAAGAAAAAGTAAAGATGGGGGTATTGCTGCAGCGGGCTAATTCCACATTTCTTGTGACTTTAGGGAACTTTTTTGTCCGAGATCAATACACAATTCGAGAATGATTCTCAGTTATGTAAATAACCAACAATAATCGCCTGTTAACAACGGCTTTGGGTAGAAATAAAAAAGGCAGACTGAGCAGCCTGCCTTGTTGTCTATCAACGATTAAGCCGCTTACTGGTTAGCGATCAAGTCGCCGTCACCACCATCGATGGTCAGCTTGTAGTGGAACGAAGTCATATGGTACCGGCCTGCGGTGTTCTGATCGTGTAGCGCCACGCCGAAGTTGTAGGTTTTACCGGTTTCCAACGTTTTCATGCCAGTACCGCCAGCCATCGGGCGACTGAATTCAACCACCCAGTTACCACCCGCTTCAGAGGCGTTGACACTAATGGCTGGTGTCGGGCGCTCAAAACGATCTTTGAGCACGTAACCATCGAGTGCCTGGGCTGGCTGACCTGAGTTCAGGCGTGCTTGCCAGTATTCGATAAAGGTTCCGGCGGCAACCAACGCATCGATCTCGGCATCGCTCTTGAGGTTATCACCACCGCCTTTCTTCTTGCTCATTTTGGTACGCGAGTCGGTGATGTACTTCTGCTTGTCGCCGTCTGCGGGCATCTTCTTGGCATCGATATGGCACATCGCCCAGCAGCCACCGGCAGTGAACTCTTCGATTGCGCCATCTTCGAGCATGATGGTCACCTTGCTCTCGAAATCGGCATCTTGCTTCTCTGCAGCAGCGCCTGCGGCTTTGGGCCACTCCAGGCGGATATGTAGATTAGTGCCGTCATTGGCAGCCTGAGCCTTCACCGTAGTATGGCCACGACGTCCACCCAGGGGCGCAGACTCGGTGTCCTTGCCTTTGACGATCAATGGACCGTAAGAGGACTCATCGCCTTTATGGCACTCTATGCAGGTCTTCTTACGCTTTTTATAACGTGCCGCGCCATCATGCTTGCGCTTAGAGTACATCCACTCCAGCGAGGTCTCGCCAGGGAAAAAAACCTCAACATCGGCCGTTTTAGCCGCCGACCAATCAACCGCAACAGCGGGTAAACTGACCACACTCAACAGTGCCGCTGATACGACAGTCGCAGCCAAGCCCTTTTTCATTGTTTGGTTCAACACGTTTACTACTCCTTTGCGATAGCCTTGCTGGCTAGCGCTCCAATTTAAACTGCCTAATCAGCGATTCCAGCTGGTCAGCACGCGCACGAAGCTGTTGACTGACCTCCAAGCTTCCCTTGGCCCTTGCTGCCGTGCCTTCGGAAATATTACTGATCTCACCAATATTGAAATTGATCTGTTCGGCAACGCTATTTTGCTCGTCAGAGGCGCTGGCCATCTGGTCGTTCATCTTATTAATGTCGTTCAGGTGGCCGACAATATCCTGCAGCGTGTCGACCGCTTTCTCTGCTTCGGCAATTCCCTGCTGGGCTGTAATCCGCGACGGCTCAACCATCTCAATCGCCTGATGGGTTTCACTCTGCAGTTCGTCGATCACCAGCTTGATCTCTTTGGTGGAGCCATGGGTCTTGTTAGCCAAGCTGCGAACCTCATCGGCAACCACCGCAAAGCCTCGCCCCATCTCTCCAGCACGTGCTGCTTCGATCGCGGCATTAAGCGCCAGCAAATTGGTTTGCGCAGCGATGCCGTTGATCACATCCAGAACCGAGCCCACTTTGTCACTCTTTTCGCCAACACGCTGAATCACGCTAGCTGTGCGCTCAATCTCTGCCGCCAGATCGTTGAGTGCCTTAATCGAGGTCTGCATTACCACCACGCTTTCACGCGCCAGACGACTGGTATCTTCGGAGGCCTGACGGCTAACATTGGCATCTTGCATCACTTCTGCAGAGGCGACCTGCATCTGCTCCATCGCCTCGGCGACCTGCTGGGTACCGCTATTTTGGCGCATCACATTTTCTAGCGTTTCGCGCGATCCATCGGCGATATGACCCGCCTCGCTGTTGACCTCAACCACCTCTTCGCGGACCTGCTTGAGGCTATTCTGGAAGGTATCGAGCATGCTATTACACGCCAGCGCAACCATCCCCACTTCGTCCTTACTGTGTATCGGCGCCCGCTGAGTCAGATCTGAATTGGATTCTATCGTCGACAAGGCGGTGCTCAGTCCGCGTAGCGGCCGAGTCATAACTCGATTCAACAGCACAACAATCAGCACCACGCCCAGCGCGAACAAGCCAATCATGATCAAGCTGGAACGGGTGATATTGCCTTCAATAATCTGATCAAACTCATCCAGCGAGTAAGTCACCCTGATCGCACCAATGATGGTTCCCTCTTCGGTCACCTCTTCGTGGCAGCCCATGCACTCAACACCACGAAACAGCTCCAGTGCAGGGATAGGAAACATGCGAGTCAAAGTGCGGCCGTTGTCGGTCTGCTGAACTAAGGTAAATTCTTCGCCCTGCAGCGCGCGTTGCTCATACTCATCACGCGGGTATTGATCCTCAAACCCTTCACCCCATTCATCGTCAAGTACGTCTGAGCGAAGAATCCGGGCTTCGATGATGCCCTTTTGCTCCATCATTTTGTTCTGCAGGATATCCCGATCCTCCATCTCATCGTTGATCATCATGATGTTGAGGTTGTCGAGGTAGAAAAAAGCGGTCATCTCACTTTGGGACAGGATCATGTCAAACGCTAGCTGGCGCTCACTTCGAAAAGTGTTGAGCAGCGAGATCGACACCACCAACATCGTAACAACAATAAGACAAGCGATTACTTTGGTCTGAATCGATAGATTCTTCATACTACCTCTACGAAAATTCCTAGCACCGCAATTTAGACAGACTTACGCTTAAGCTTGGACATCAGCCAGTGACTCAACGCGCCTGAAATATGTAAGCTCAGCAATATATAGATCGGCCACTTAAGAAACAAATGAACTTCTTCGCTGTAATAAGCCATATCATCGGCCAAGATCCCTTCATCGATATCCAAGATCTGCTCACTCAACTCGATCGCCCCAACGCCAAACAAACTGAGCTGACCGCCTTCCCACAGCTGCCCGAGGATACCGCTTAGCGGCACCATCACCATCAAGAGGTACAAAGCCCAATGGTTGGTTCGAGCCGCTAAGGCCTGCCAGCGGCTATCGAAGTGGGTGCGCCGTTCCGGATAAGCAACGACCCAACCGATGCGAAAAAAAAGCAGCACCACGAATGCCACCCCAAAACCGACATGCCAAAAATCCAGCACCTCTCGCTGATCGCTACTTTCGGCAAAATCGGTCCAAATATCGGTCCCGACGACCATCAGGATAAAAATAACCGCCGCCAGCCAGTGCAGCCATCGACCAATCAGGTAGGAGGTATCGTTTGATAGCGACATGTAGAAAACCAATGCTTCCGTACTATGGAATGATGCTGAAGTGTAACAAAATACCGTTTTAAGGCGATGATTTAAATCAAATCCCTATAGTAAACCCTAAAATATTGTGCTCGATTGCTTCTTTTCCGTCAGCACCGGCACGTGCGCCAGCACCGAGTCACGCCGCCCAGACGCTGGCAATTAGCCACGCGAATAAAATCACTTGCAATATCCTCTGAAACCATGTTTAATGCGCGCCACGTCAGAAATGACGATGCAGATGTGGCGGAATTGGTAGACGCGCTAGCTTCAGGTGCTAGTGTACGTAAGTACGTGGGAGTTCGAGTCTCCCCATCTGCACCAATCACTAGAACACCTCCTTAGTAGCAAGACACTCCTAGTAAACATGCGTATCTGTACTCGAAACTCGAGTGCTATCGCTAATACGTCACAACGCCCGAAGCATCTACATACTCTCCAGCCAACCGCTGTTGCCAAGCTATACCACGGCTGATTCAGCAACGGCCTGGTTGTCGAACTGTTCGTTATAACATAACATTATTGTTTTTCGACGATACAACCCCCCATGCCGAACCAACCCGCTTCAGATGATCTGACCGCCTTTTGCTGCAACCATGACCATCACCAGTGTATCGATCAAGCGCTTAACAAAGCCAAAACGCTGTGCAAAGAGCACTGTGCCCGGCTGACTCCGGTGCGCGAGCGAGTGTTGGAGCTGATCTGGCAAAGTCATAAACCGCTTGGGGCATACCAAATTCTTGAACAACTGGCACGGGATGGGTTTAATTCAGCCCCGCCTACGGTTTATCGGGCGTTAGAGTTCCTGCTCGAACAAGGTCTGGCCCACCGCATCGCGTCGCTCAACGCCTTCATCGGCTGTGCGCATCCAGAGCGGCGCCACCAAGGCTATTTTCTGATCTGCCGTCACTGCGGCAGCGCCCAAGAACTGCCTGCAGAGACCCTGACCAAACCACTGAAGCAACACGCCCAAGCGCAAGGATTTAAAGTCGAATCGGAAACGGTCGAGCTGTCCGGGCTATGCCCCAACTGCCAAGCTTCGACTCAGGATCCAAGCCGATGAGCGCATTGATCACGATGGAGCAGGTCAACCTGTCGCGCGGCGGTCGGTCGATTCTGGCCAATATCAACCTGCAACTCGAAGCGGAAAAAATTGTTACGCTGATCGGCCCTAACGGTTCGGGGAAATCGACCCTGGTGCGACTGCTGTTAGGGTTACTCAAGCCCGACAGCGGCCAGGTCAGCCGCCAACCCCGGCTGCGGATCGGCTACATGCCGCAAAAATTGCATATCGATGCCACCCTGCCACTGACCGTACGCCGCTTTCTACAGTTAGCCGGCCGCTATCAAGAGACGGAACTGCAACAAGCGCTGGTGCAAGTAGGAGCCGACCACCTGCTCGGCAATCCGATGCAGCAACTCTCGGGCGGCGAGACCCAACGAGTGCTATTGGCTCGAGCACTGCTGCGCCAGCCGCAGCTACTGATTCTCGATGAACCGGTGCAAGGCGTCGACGTCAACGGTCAGATCGAGCTCTATGCGCTGATTGCCGAGCTGCGCCAGCGCTTCGGCTGTGGGGTACTGATGGTCTCGCACGACCTGCACCTGGTGATGGCCAGCACCGATACCGTGGTCTGCCTCAACCACCATATCTGCTGCTCGGGCCATCCCGAACAGGTCAGCAACGACCCCTCCTATATTGAGCTGTTCGGCAGCAAAGGGGCCGATAACCTGGCGCTGTATAACCACCAGCATAACCATCGTCACGATGACCACGGCAATGTCATCAGCGATCACCCCCACGTACCCAGTGATGACTGCTGCGGAGGCTCCCACTGATGGCCGACTTCTTAATTAGAGCCCTGCTCGGCGGCGTCGGGGTTGCCATCATTGCCGGCCCGCTGGGGGCGTTTGTGGTCTGGCGGCGGATGGCCTATTTCGGCGACACCCTCGCTCACGCGGCACTGCTGGGGATTGCATTGGGGATCCTGGCCGACATCGATCTTAATCTGGCGGTCATCCTCTGCTGCGTGCTGCTGGCACTGCTACTGGTATCACTGCAGCGGCGTCAGATCATCGCCACCGATACGTTGCTAGGCATCATGGCCCATAGCACCCTGTCACTGGGTCTGGTAGCGCTGAGTTTTCTACCCGAGTTGCGAGTCGATCTGATGGGCTACCTGTTTGGCGACCTGTTGGCCGTTAGCCAAAACGACCTGATATGGATCTACGGCGGCGGAGTGCTGGTACTCGGGCTACTGATCAAGCTGTGGAATCCGCTGCTGGCGATCACTATCGATGAAGAGCTGGCCCAAGTCGAAGGGGTGCCGGTGACTCAGGTCCGATTAGCACTGATGCTGCTGGTCGGGATCGTGATCGCGGTGGCGATGAAGATTATCGGCGTACTGTTGATCACCTCGCTGCTGATCATCCCTGCCGCCGCCTCGCGACGATTATCGGATACGCCTGAGAAAATGGCCGTGCTAGCCAGTGTTATCGGAGTGATCTCGGTCTGCCTGGGGCTAAGTGCCTCGTATCAGTGGGATACACCTGCTGGTCCTTCGGTGGTGGTCTGCGCCGCGATGCTGTTCCTGCTAGTCCATATCCTGCCGCTGCAGCCACGTCGTCCGACGCTTTAACTCATGCCCACACTTCTCTGATGACATCGGCCTCCCAACCCGCGCGCTGGCTTGATCCAACCATGCATCGGCAGATGTGGCTGCTCGCCTGGCCGATGATTCTGTCCAACATCACCGTTCCGTTGTTGGGGTTGGTCGATACCGCTGTCATTGGCCACCTGCCCGATCCGCGCTTTCTCGGCGGGGTGGCGATCGGAGCCAGCCTGTTCTCCATTCTGTACTGGGGTTTCGGTTTTCTTCGCATGGGCACCACCGGTCATTGCGCTCAGGCCTACGGCGCCGGGGACTACAACCAAGTGCGATTATTGCTGGCTCAGTCACTACTGATCGCAGCAGGCCTGGGTACGCTGCTGATCCTACTGCAGCAACCACTGATCGGCATCGGTTTGTGGTTGATGGATCCCAGTCCAGAGGTGCTGGAGCAAGCGCAGTTATACAGCCAGATCCGTATTTACAGCGCTCCTGCAGTATTAGCCAACTACGCCATTCTGGGCTGGTTTCTGGGCTTACAGAACAGCAAGGTGCCGTTGGCGTTGCTGGTCTGCGCCAACCTGATCAACATCCTACTCGATCTGTTACTGGTGCTGGGGTTGGGGTGGGGCGTCGAAGGTGTCGCGCTGGCGACCCTCTGTGCCGACTACGCCGCACTGGCGCTGGGACTCTGGCTAGCACTGCAGCGGCTGAAGCCACTACCCGGTCAATTGCAGACTGAGCGGTTAACCCAGTGGTCGCACTACCGCCAACTGCTACAAAGCAACCGCTACCTGCTGGTCCGCACCTTAATACTGCTGCTCAGCTTCGCGTTCTTCACCGCTCAGGGTGCGCAGCAAGGTGACGTGGTCCTCTCGGCCAATGCGGTACTGCTCAATTTTCTGCTGTTGATCTCTCACGGTTTGGACGGTTTTGCCCACGCCATCGAAGCGTTATGCGGGCGCTTTCACGGTGCCGGTCAACGGCAGCAGTTTCTCAACGCCTGCCGTAGCGCATTGCTGTGGTCGGTTGCAACGGCGCTGGCTTTCAGCGCATTTTTTGGCTTGGCGGGCCCTTGGCTGATTCGGATGCTGACCGATATCCCAGCGGTCATTGCCACAGCCGAGATCTACCTGCCTTGGCTGATCGCAATGCCATTGACAGGCGTGTGGAGCTATCTACTGGACGGTATCTTTATCGGTGCCAACTGGTTTCGCGAGATGCAAAACACCATGCTGCTGTCGGCACTGGGGGTCTATCTGCCGGTGTGGTATCTGAGCCAGCCGCTGGGAAACCACGGTCTATGGCTCGCGCTAACATTATTGCTGTTAGCCCGTGGGCTGAGCGGCGGCTGGGTGTTTATCCGCAACAATCGCTAAAGCGCTTAAGCCTCGGTTTTTTAAGCTCTGTTACTGGGTATCTCTTACGCTACCGAGTCGCTGCAACGCCAACCCTGCCAGAATTAACCCCAACCCGACCAGCGTCGAGGTCAGTATCACTTCGCCTAGCACCGTACTGATCAGCATCAGCGATAGCAGCGGGGCGATAAAGATCAGATTGGCGATACGCGCGGTACTCAGGGTCAACTTCATCGCCAACAGCCAGCAAACAAAACTGATCCCCATCTCCAGCAGCCCGACATAACCAGCCCCCCACAGCCCTCGCGCATCCCACTGCGACAGTTCACCGGTCAGGCCGCAATAGACCAGCAGCAACACAATCCCGACGCTGACATTCATGAACAGGCTGGCCACCGGCTCGCGTTTATCACGGGTGTTAAAGATCCAGTACAGCGCCCAGATCAGGGTACTGGCCAACGCCAGCAGCACCCCATCGAGGCTATCGAACTGCAACGCCAGCAGCTCGCCGCGGGTAGCGATCACCAGCACGCCGCTGTAACAGACCAGCGCTGCCAACCCTTCGGCCAATCGCAGCCGATGACCCAGTAACGGAACCGCCAGCAATGACAGCGTCAGCGCCCAGGTATAATTGAGCGCCTGCGCCTCCTGCGCCGGTAACAGCTCGTAGGCTTGAAATAGCACCAGGTAGTAGAGAGTCGGATTGAGTGCGCCAAGCAGCAGCGAGTCCTTGGCATGATGCCGGAACAACCCAAGGGTGCGCCGTAACTGACCGCGCTTGAGCAGCAGCCCCCCCAGAAACAGCCATGACACCACGCTGGCGCACAACACCAACTGCGCTGGGCTGAGATACTGCAAACTGAGTTTGAAGGCGGTCGCCACCGTCGACCAGCACAACACCGCGCTCAAACCGAACAGGTCTGCCCGCCGCTGCTGAGCAGACGGCCCGGAAGGCAGGTTCATAGGCTTTGAGGGTGAAAGCGAGGGTGACGGTGGCAATCGAGCAGATGGTCGTTGACCATCCCGGTAGCCTGCATAAAGGCGTAGCAGATGGTCGGGCCGACGAAACGAAAGCCGCGCTTTTTTAGCGCCTTGCTCATCGCTTCTGACTCCGGCGTGGATACGGGAATATCGGCCATCGTCGACCAGTTATTGATGCGCGGAGCCCCGCCGATAAACGACCAGATATAGCGGTCAAAACTACCGAACTCGGCTTGAACCTCGAGAAAAGCCCGAGCGTTGGAGATCGACGCGGCCACCTTGAGCTTATTGCGCACGATACCCGGATCGGCCAACAACAACTGTTGCTTAGTCACGTCGTAGGCCGCGACTATTAGCGGATCGAAATTGTCGTACACCTTACGGTAGTGTTGGCGCTTGTTAAGGATGGTGATCCAGCTCAAACCCGCCTGGGCGCCTTCGAGAATCAAAAACTCAAACAGCAGCCGTTCATCGTGTAGCGGCACACCCCACTCCTGGTCGTGATACTGCTGATAGCCTTCGCTCGACTCGCACCAGTCACAACGACGCAGGGGTGGACTACTAACTCGAGTACTAGCTGGGCTCATAGCCGATCCTGGTGATCACTCACTCTGACGGGGGTTGCTTGGTCTTCGATGATGATTTCATCGGCACGAAAGTGAGCACTTGCTCACCTTGATCTAGTGATTTCACCGGCTGTTGGTTAACCCGGGTCTCCAACTCTTCGGAGTCGTTGCGGCCGTCTAAGCGCATCGCATCAAGGTATTGGCACTGGACACACTCGCGGTACTCTTTGACCTCATCGCGCCACATCCGTAACTTATCTAGCTCACCACAGCGCGGACAAACCGCGCCCGCAACAAAACGTTTAACGATGCTCATCAACTTGCCTCCTCGGTAACACTGATGCCACAGTGACGCAGCAGCGCGTCTACCTTTGGCTCACGGCCTCTAAAGCCGACGAAAAGATCCATCGGCTCACGCGAACCACCGCGCTCTAAAATTTGGTGCAGGAATGAGCGACCGGTATCCTCGTTGAACACCCCCTCCTCTTCGAAACGCGAGAAGGCATCGGCCGACAACACCTCGGCCCACTTGTAGCTGTAGTAGCCCGCCGCGTAACCACCGGAGAAAATATGCGAGAAACTGTGTTGAAAACGATTGAATTCGGCCACCGGCACCACCGATGTTTCAGCCCGAATCTGATCGAGCAGCGCCTGCACATCGGTTGCTGACCGAGCCTCTGCTGCCGATAAAGCGCCTGTGGCCGGTAAATAGTCCCGATGGAGCAGAAAATCGAACAACGAGAACTCCAGCTGACGCACCATCATCATCCCCGCCTGGAAGTTCCTGGCGGCCAGCATCGCATCCAATAGGGCTTGCGGCAACGGCTCACTGGTCTGGTAATGGCCCGAGATCTTCGCCAGCGCTTCGGGCTCCCAACACCAGTTTTCCAAAAACTGACTGGGCAATTCAACCGCATCCCAAGCCACCCCATTGATGCCCGACACACCCGCCCACTCGATCTGGGTCAGCATATGGTGCAGGCCGTGACCAAACTCATGGAACAACGTGGTCACCTCGTTATGGGTTAACAACGCAGGCTGGTCACCAACCGGCGGGGTAAAGTTGCACACCAGATAAGCCACCGGCAGTTGGATAGAGCCATCGTCCAGCCGCCTTCGTGCCCGGCACTCGTCCATCCAGGCACCACCACGTTTGTGCGCCCGCGCGTAGAGATCGAGATAAAAATAGCCGAGCGCTTCTCCCGCGCGGCAGATCTTGAACAGCAGCGCGTCGTCGTGCCATAAGCCACTGGCAGGCTGGGCCTCGATCTCGATATCAAACAGCTGCCCGGTAATATCAAACAACCCTTGCAGCACCGTCGAGGCGGGGAAATAGGGCCGTAGCTCTTCCTGCGACAGGGTATAGCGCTGCTGGCGCAGCTTCTCACCGTAATAACCGACATCCCAGGCAGCCAGCGCGTCAGGTCCATCGCACTGACGGGCAAACTCAGCCAGTTCGATAAACTCCTGCTTGGCCATAGGCAGACTAGGGCGCGCCAGATCACGGAGGAAGTCAACCACCTGATCGGTACTACCGGCCATCTTGGTCGCCAGCGAATACTCGGCATAACTGTCAAAACCCAACAACCGCGCCAGTTCGTGTCGCTGCGCTAAGATCTCGTCGATCAGCGCGCTGTTGTCCCATTGCCCTTTACCGGGGCCTTGATCGGAGGCGCGCGTCACAAAAGCTTGGTAAACCTCCTGGCGTAACGCGCGGTCGTCGGCGTAGGTCAGCACCGCAAAATAGCTAGGAAAGTCCAGTGTCAGCAGGTAGCCCTGCTGCTGTTTCGCCTGGGCCGCTTGCCGGGCAGCGGCAATCGCACTGTCGGGCAGGCCCGCCAACGCTTGTTCAGAATCCACCAACTTACTCCAGGCGTTGGTGGCATCGAGAACATTTTCGGAGAAACGACTGGTCAGCTCCGATAGGCGTTGTTTTAGCTCGCCGTAGCGTTGCCGCTGGTCGGAGGGCAGATCGATACCGCTGAGATGAAAATCACGCAACGCCTGATTGATCAGCATCTGCTGCGAACGATCCCACTGGCCGAACTCATCGCTATCAGCCAGTTGTCGGTAAGCCTGGTAGAGCCGCTCGTTCTGTCCCTGTTCGGTATGGTACTGGGTCAGCTTGGGCAGCACCGCATTGTAGGCTTGGCGCAGCGGCTCGCTATTGACCACCGAGTTCATATGGCTGACCGGCGACCAAGCCTGATTGATTCGGTCGTCGATCGCCTCTAGGACTTGAATCAGCGCCCAGCCTGCAGGCGGATGGTCGAGCAGCCGTTCGAGTTCGACTCGTGCCTCGGTCAGCAACTGCTCAAATGCCGGCTCGATATCGGCCGCTTGAATACGGTCAAACGGGGGAAACTGGTGGTGTTGCAACAGCGGGTTGGTCATAGGTCTGTCCGAAGGTAAATTCACAGTCATACGTTATCGGCAGATTGGAGTAGAATGGCGCCGACTTAACATTCTGCCCAGTTTACATGGAGGCTGCCCCGCATGAAAATCCGCTCCTACCAAGGAATAACCCCCGCATTAGGCGAGCGGGTATTTGTTGACCCTTCGGCCGTCGTGCTAGGCGATGTCGAGATCGGTGATGATAGTTCAATCTGGCCGCTGGTGGTGGTGCGCGGTGATATGCACCATATCCGTATCGGCCAACGCAGCAGCATTCAGGATGGTTCGGTGCTGCATATCACCCATGCCGGGCCCTACAACCCCGACGGCTTTCCGTTATTGATCGGCTCAGAAGTGACTGTTGGCCACCAGGCGATGCTGCACGGCTGCACCATCGGCGATCGTGTGCTGGTCGGGATGGGAGCGATGGTGATGGACGGCGCGGTGATCGAGGATGATGTGGTGCTGGGAGCGGGCTCGTTGGTACCACCGGGTAAACGGCTGCAGAGCGGCTTTCTGTACGTGGGTCGCCCGGCCAAGCAGGTCCGGCCATTGACCGACAAAGAGATGAGCTATTTCAGCTACACCGCGGGCAACTACGCCAAGCTGAAAGACAAGCACCTACAAGAGGTCTACGCCGAACAGCCATAGCTACAACCCGGCAGCGACTAAGCGGGCTAGCCCGCTTAGTTCAGCATCTTAGCCTTGCCGCCCTCTTCAAAATACTGATCCCACGGCCGCGGCTGATCGATACCGTAACCCTGAGCATAATCGACCCCGATATCGCTAAGACCGCGGATGATATCGTCATCCTCGACGAACTCGGCAATGGTTTCCATATTCAGCGTCTGACCGACCGTATTGACCGCTTCGACGATACTGTACTGAACCCGATCTTTGGCCAGCTGCTTAACGAAAGCGCCGTCGATCTTGAGATAATCGACCGGTAGATTTTTCAGGTAGGCAAATGACGACATCCCGGTGCCAAAATCGTCCAGTGCAAACTTACAGCCCATCGCACGGGTCGAGTCGATAAAGGTCATCGCCGCTTCGAGGTTCTGAATCGCAGCGGTCTCGGTAATTTCAAAACAGATCTGTTTGGTAGGAATATTCAACTCGGTAAATAGGTTGCGAATAAAATCGAGGAAGAAACTATTGCACCAGCGTGGTGCCCGACAGGTTAACCGAATAACACATATGCCGGTGCGGCAAGTCTTGCTCGTGCGCCTCGGCAACACGTTTGCACACCTCGCTGATCACCCAACGATCCAGCTGCGGCATCAGGTTGTACTCTTCTGCTGCCGGGATAAAGATCGGCGGAATGATACGGCCATCTTCGGCTTCCATGCGTAACAGCACCTCGGCGTGGTGCGGCTTCAGGCAGCCTTCTGGTGTGATCGGCGAGATCGACTGCAGATACAAGCGGTAACGACCCTCGTCCAGTGCCCGCTTGATCCGTGGCACCCACTGGCTCAGCTCGTGTTTACGGCTGTTCTCGTAAATATCTTTGGTATGGACGTAAATGTTATTTCGGCCCTGCTCACGCGCGGTGTCCACCGCAGCTTTGGCGGCCATGTAAACGTCAGAGATATCCAGATAGTCCTGATTGAGGAATACCACACCGATGGTCGCGGTGGTGTCGAAGCGATTATCATCCCACTCAAACTCGATGCCGTTGATCAACTCACGCAGTTCGCAGGCAACAGTCAAAGCGTCGGCAGGATCGCCGTTGGGCCGCAGAATAGCGAACTCATCGCCACCGATACGCGACAAGATATCCTGCTCGCCCAGCGAACGTTTCAGCTCACCGGCAATACTGCGTAGGAAACCGTCACCACCCTTAGCGCCGCAGATATCGTTAATCACCGAGAAGTGGTCGAGATCGATATGCCACAGGATCGGGCTGTGCTTGGTGTCTTCGCTATTATCCAGGCTATGTTGGATTTTTTGGGCAAAGGTCATCCGGTTTAGCAGCCCGGTTAACGCATCGTGCGATGTTTCGTAAGTCAGTTGCTCGGCCAGTGTCTGAGCTTCGCCGACATCCTGAACCACCATCACCGCGCCAAGCGGGCGCTCTCCTCGACTCAGAATTGGCGAGGCTTTAACCGAAATACCGGTATGATGACCATCCGCTTCGATCCGATAGGCGTGTTGTTGAATATCGATAATGGTTTCGTTATCCAAACAACGCAGCGCAGGGTTTTCTATCGGCTTATTGGTGATCTCACTGTACAGCGGCAGCACCGTATCAAAGGTTTGTCCCTGAGCCTGGTCGAAGGCCATTCCAGAAATCTGTTCAGCTGCCCGATTCATGTAGCTCACGTATCCCTCTGCATCGGTAGAGATCACCCCATCACCAATAGCACCGAGAGTTATTTCAGCCTGTTCTTTCTCTTCCAGTAGATGAGTCGCGGTATTGCGCAACCGCAACAACGTAACAACCAAGAACATCAGTAATAGAAAGCCTGTCGCGAACAGCCCCACTCGGTAGTAACGCGAGATCCGCTCTTGCTGCTCATGGTAGTCAAGATAGACTTGGGTCAATTGCGACAAAACGGCCGGGGCGGGCAACTGAAATAACTGATCCAACGACTGGGCAACTAACGCTCGTGATTTGAACACAATCTTGCCGTGTTGAAAGCTGAAGCTGACCAACTCCATCAACTCAGCATCTAGACCTTGCTCTTCCAGCTCGTAGACGATGTCCTCCACCTCAATCAGCATCGAATCGGCCTGATCGGTTAACTCTGCCGTTGGGGTATTGGCATACGCCAGCATGCTATTACGAAAATCCAGAATCAGCCCGTACTCATCCGGAGCCTGATGTTCCAGCTCGGCGACGAGGCTGGTTTGGGATAACCCCACCACGGCGTTCTTCAACTGAACCAGGTGTTTCATGTAGCTAGAGATCAGCTGCAAGCGTTCCTGGTGTAGGTTCAGCAGCCGATTTAAATAGTACTCAACGCCGGTACCGGTCTGCCTGAAGGCGGTATACGACGAAGACTGCATCCGTTCAAGGATATCGCCCATCTCAACGAGCTGCCCTTGGAGCGAATCGAAATTATGGTATTGATCGTAATAGACCCTAATCAGCCCCTGGCGAAGATCACTGTCGAGCTGTTGTGTATGGTGCAGTAACTCGAGAACTTCCGAGTGCTCGTCATTAATGCTATCGACCCGCTGCGCCTGTACGAACAGAAACGTCAGCAGTAACAGGATGGTGGCTCCTGCAACAACGGGAGCCCAGCTAAAAGACTTCATTGGCGTCCCTCGCTAGGTTTCACCCCGGCATGAAAACCGGTCAAACTAGCCAAAAACTCCACCAACAACTCAACCTGAGTCTCCGTCGGTATTACACCCAGTTGGTGTTCGGTCATCTCTTCTACCGCCTCTTCCAAGGTCTCTACCGAGCCATCGTGGTAATAGGGCGCGGTAACGGCAATATTGCGCAACGACGGCACCCGGAAACTATTACGGTCCGACTCTTCACCGGTGATGTAATAGCGCCCCAGATCCTTGAGCCGGGGTTTACCCTCCGCGCCACCGTCATGGCGATAAATATACAGCTGCTCAAAAAGGTTGGTGCCTATCGCGCGACCGTTATGACAAGAGCTACAACCGATCTGCTTAAACAGCGCGTAGCCTTGTCGTTGACGTTCGCTTAATGCCTCCTTATCGCCACGCAGATAACGATCAATCGGTGCATTGGGCGTGTTGAGGCTGTCCAAAAAAATCGTCAACGCATCGATCACTACCGCTTGGGTGAGATCGGTAGCGTAGAGTTGATTCGATCTAGCCTGATAGCTCGGGGCTAACTTGGTCAGCAGCTCCGGCCAACTGCTATTAAACTTGTCGGTATCGGTGACACTATCTTCAATCAGTCGCTCGAGCTTGGCATAACGGCCATCCCAATTGAGCCAAAAGCTGCTGGAAACGTTGTACAGCAAGCCGATATCACGCTTGTATTTCCCCATCAGCTCGCCGTTGAGTACTGGCTTAGCGCTCTCCTCCAAGCCGATCGGGGGTAGTTGATGGCAATCACCACAGCTTTGATCGCCGCTATCCGACATTCGTTTATCAAAAAACAACGTGCGCCCAAGCTCGCGCTTGTCAGGGTCAACCGGAGGTCGCATTGGCAGCGGACTTATCGGCTCGGCATCGAGGGTAAAGTTGATCAACCGCGCCCTAGAGACAGTCGGTTCTTCAGCGGCAAAACTGTTTGCTCCCCAAAACAGGATAGGTAGCAGCAAAGCTAGAGCCGAGACGCGGTAATAGTTAAGCCACACAGACACAATTACGGCCCTCATCTTTGGCACGATAAAGCGCGGCGTCGGCTAACTCGATAAACTTCTCCGCTTCCTCCACATCGATAGCGGGGAAGCTGGCAACGCCGATACTGATGGTCACATTGAGGCCGTCAATCAGCGTTTCCTCGACGCTTTTGCGTAACCGCTCGGCGGTAATCAAGGCACCATTTGGTGGAGTGTTGGTCAAGATAATCAAAAACTCTTCGCCACCATAGCGGCAGGGGATATCGACCTCTCGCACGGCATCGCGCATCACATCGGCCAGCGTCTGCAACACCCGGTCGCCCTGATCGTGACCGTGCTCATCGTTGAAGCGTTTGAAGTGATCGACGTCGAACATCAAGATCGACAGATCCATTTTATAGCGCCTGGCGCGCTTCAATTCGATATCTAGCGAGTCATCCAGATGGCGACGGTTGTAGAGTTTGGTCAAGCCGTCGGTGGTCGACAGCTCGCGCAGCTTGGTTTCAAGTTTTTTCTCTTCGGTAATATCGCGTAGCAAAATGGTCGAGCCGATCACCTCGCCACCCGGAGCCAGAATACTCGAGGCCAGCATCTCCAGCATATGTGACTTATATTCGACCAACTTGGGTTCTAACTTGCTAGGATCTTGGCATAAGTTCTGCGATACCAGCTCGGGGTCATCGAGAATATTAAGAAAACCTCCGGCTCGAATCTGCTCCACACTCTTCCCGACCAGGCGTTCGGCAGCGGGGTTAACCAACACGATGTGGCCTGCACTATCGGTGACGACGATCCCTTCCAAAGAGCTCAAGATGATGGTATTGAGCTTATCCTGCTCATTCTTGAGGCCGCGGTATGAATGCAGCACCTCGCGCGACATCTGGTTAAAACTGGTCGCCATTCGGCTCAATTCATCCTGGCCCATCACCGGAATAATCTGATCCATATCGCCCTTGCTGACCTCGAGCATGGCATCGGTCAGCGCATTAATCGGCCTAACTACCGAGCGGCGAATCAAGAAATAGGTAACAAAGAACACCAATACCAGCATCACCACCAGCACCACCAGCGATTGATAGCGGGTCCGGGCAATATCGTCTTCGATCGGTTTCAGCGAGGTGGTCAACTTCAGCACCCCTCGAACCGGGCGATCTCCACCGTGGCATTTATGGCACTCTTGGTAGTTCAAGACCGGCGCTAGAAACGTCAACAGCCGCTCGTTATTCTCATCGACCTCATAGTAGGAGGTCTGCTGCTGAGTCCGCAGCACTTCGCGCAGCTGACTGCTGTCGGAGGGGAGGATCTGATGCAGCCGGGTTTTTTCTTTATCGACAAAGTCGTCATCACCGATGCGTTTATTCACCGAGGTGATGGTGCTGTTATCTAGGAAGGCCTCTCGGCCGTTGGTGCGAAGGATCACAAAATCGATCACTTCGGGAACACGCTTTAAGCGCTGGGCATAACTCTGGGCGATATCGGCATAGCCGGCCAGCATCACCGTCTGCAACCCTTCGATGACGCTTTCGGTCAGCTTCTTCATGGTGCGCTCGTTTTGCGCCAAGATGCTCTGTTCCTGGTTATAGGTGTAAAACGCTATCATGCTCAGCATCGCAATGCTGGCGACCACGCCAAACACCGAGATAATTTTACTGCCTATATTTCTGAACATATGATGGGTTCGACTGCAACGGACAATGAAGGTAGTTCGCCATGCTAATCAACCGATCGCTACCGACGCAAGTCTTTAAACGATTTTGATACACTCGTTTGACTTAAAGCAACTTGCAGAGGCGATTTGTGCTTCTAAATGCCACCTCAACCAAGGGAAACCGCCCCGATGGAATATCAACACCGCATTAATGACACTCCTTTTCCATTTCCTGCCGGTAAGGTAGTGTGCGTCGGACGCAACTACGCCGAACACGCCAAAGAGCTTAACAATCCGATCCCCAGCCAGCCGCTGCTATTTATCAAGCCCAGCACCGCACTGGTCGATCTTTGCCAACCACTGCAGCTCGACTCATCACGCGGGCCGGTTCACTTCGAAACCGAGCTGGCGATCCTGATCGGTCAGCCACTGACCCGCGCCAAGCCAGAGCAGATTGTTGCGGCGATAGCCGGGGTAGGGCTGGGGTTAGACCTGACCCTGCGCGAGCTGCAAAGCCAATTAAAAGATAAGGGACACCCGTGGGAGATAGCCAAAGCCTTCGACGGTAGTTGTCCGCTAAGCCCGTTCGTCGGTTTGGATAAGGTTAAGGATATCGAAGACTGTCGATTACAGTTAGAGGTCGACGGCGAGCTACGCCAGAACGGTTCCAGCGCCGAGATGTTAATGCCGATAGTGCCGCTAATCGCTTACTGCAGCCAGCATTTCACCTTACTGCCCGGTGACGTGGTACTGACCGGTACGCCAGCCGGGGTCGGGGTATTACATCCCGGCATGACGTTACGGCTGCGGTTGGATCAGCTACTCGAGCTAGACACCTCGGTAGCGCTTTGAACGTCGCTCTCTACGCGTTCGATCCGCGCCTTCAAACGGTCGCTATCCAAACGTAGCTGATCAATCTGATCGTAGTAACCATCCAGCTCGGCACCGCAGGGTTGCACCTGGATCTCCTCGTGGAGCCAGTTATCGAGATCGTCGAGCAGATTATTCGAGGCCTCGCTGGCAGCAGCGCGGCCTTTGTTGAATAGGTTAATCAGCAACTGCGCCGCCGGGTCACCGATGCAATCGCCCAACAGTCCGCCCCAATCCAGGTCCAATTGCTGAGCGATCTCGCGTAGCTGGGTGGCCAACTGGGTGTTGCCCTTGAGTTGGACGCGATTTTCAAATGCCTGCTGCGGATCGAGCAGCAACGCCAGTAGATCCGACGGCGCACCCTCAACTTCACAGTCAGGCTGCTCCAGTGTCCCTTCCGAGACCAGGCTCACCCCCTCACCACCGAGGATCACACCCACTACCAGCTTTGGAAAGGTCAACCGCAGCAACAGGCTACGGCCCGCTAACTGCGACAACTTGCGCTGTGCCAGCGGGTCCCGCTCGATCGCCTTATTGATCGCCAGTTCAACCAAGATGCCGGGTTCAGACTCTAACCAAGTGCTTGTCACGTGCATCTCCTCCAATTACGGTTAAACGGCCACAACCAATCAGTGCTTGCCACAACCACCGCTTTTACAACCCGATGAGGTGGCCGGAGCCTGATCGCCCGGCTGCGGTTCACGGCTGGCACCTGCCTGTTGCAGTTGCTCCAGGTAGTCTTGCCAAATGCTAGTCTGATTCTGGCACAGCTGATACAGATAGTCCCAGCTATACAGGCCCGAGTCGTGGCCATCGTCGAAGATCAGTTTCAGTGCATAGTTGCCGCTGGGCTCGAGACCGATCAAACCGACGTCACGCTTGCCCACCTGCAACACTGGATTACCGTGGCCACGCACCTCGGCCGACGGCGAATTGACCCGCAGAAATTCGGCATCAAGCCGATAGTTACCGTCGGCATATTCCAACTCTAACTGCTTGGATTTGAGGTGCAGTGCAATTTTGCTCGGACGCTGTTCGCTCACGGTTATCTCCTGTTTTTAGGCCCTAAGTAAGGCCTCTGGATGGCTAACCCTAGCGTGCCAGGGTTAGCTAGCGATACTTTGGCTTTAAAGGATGTACTGGCTCAGATCTTCATCTTTTGCCAGCTCACCCAACGCCTCTTCGACGTAGGCCGCATCGACCACCAGCTTTTGGTCCTGACTTTCACCGGCGGTAAAAGAGACCTCCTCCAGTAACCGCTCCATCATCGTGTGCAGGCGGCGAGCACCGATATTCTCGGTCCGCTCATTGACGTCGAACGCCATCTGCGCGATCCGTTCGATGCCGTCTTCACGAAACTCCAACTTGACCCCTTCGGTACCCAGCAGGGCTTGGTACTGCTCGGTCAACGAGGCGTCGGGTTCGGTCAAGATACGTTTGAAATCCTCCGGTGTCAGCGCCGACAGCTCGACCCTGATCGGCAAGCGGCCTTGCAGTTCAGGAATCAGATCCGAGGGCTTGGATAGGTGGAATGCACCCGAGGCGATAAACAATACGTGGTCGGTCTTGACCATGCCGTACTTGGTGTTGACCGTAGAACCCTCGATCAACGGTAGCAGGTCGCGCTGGACCCCCTCGCGCGACACATCGCCACCACCGCCCGACTCGGCCCGCTTGGCGACCTTATCGATCTCATCAAGGAACACGATACCGTTCTGCTCGACCATATCCACCGCTCGCTGCTGGATATCATCCTCTTTGACCAGCGCCGCCGCCTCCTCGTCGCGCAGGATTTTAAGGGCATCTTTAACCTTCATCCGTCGGCTCTTGCGCTTGTCGCCGCCCAGATTGGAGAACATACCCTGAAGCTGATTGGTCATCTCCTCCATCCCCGGAGGCGCCATGATTTCGACCCCAACCGGCTTGGAGCTGACTTCGATATCGATCTCTTTATCGTCCAGGTCGCCTTCGCGCAGTTTCTTGCGGAATAACTGGCGAGTACCGCCCGACTCACGCTCGGATGACTCTTCGCCACGGGCGGGCGGCAGCAGTGCGTCCAGAATACGCTCTTCGGCCGCATCGTCGGCACGATGACCGACCTTAGCCATCTCGCTTTCGCGTAACATCTTGACCGCCATATCGACCAGATCGCGGACGATCGACTCAACATCGCGCCCTACATAGCCTACTTCGGTAAACTTAGTCGCTTCTATCTTGATAAAGGGCGCGTTGGCCAGCTTCGCCAGGCGACGAGCGATCTCGGTTTTACCGACCCCGGTCGGGCCGATCATCAGGATATTTTTGGGCGAAATCTCAACCCGCAACGCCTCGGGTAGCTGCATCCGCCGCCAGCGATTACGCAGCGCGATCGCCACCGCACGCTTGGCATCGGCCTGACCGACAATATGATGATCGAGTTCGTGAACAATTTCGCGAGGTGTCATTTGGGACATGGGGTTATCTCGTATTCAGTGAGCGGAGGCACATTAACTCGATGCGGTAGTATCGGCAGCAAGGCCTTCGATTGTTTCGATGTTGAGCTGATGATTGGTAAAGACACAGATATCAGCCGCAATATTCAGACTCTTTTCGACAATCTCGTGGGCTGTCAGTTCGGTATTCTCCAGCAGCGCACGCGCCGACGCATGGGCAAAGTTACCACCCGAACCGATCGCCACCAGGCCATGCTCGGGTTCAACCACGTCGCCATTACCGGAGATGATCAACGAGGCCTGATCGTTGGCCACCACCAGCATCGCCTCTAACCGCCGCAGTGCACGGTCGCTACGCCACTCTTTGGCCATCTCCACCGCAGCCTTAACCAGATTGCCCTGGTACTTTTCCAGCTGCGCTTCAAAGCGTTCAAACAGGGTAAAGGCATCGGCGGTACCGCCAGCAAACCCGGCGATTACCTGATTTTTAAACAACCGCCTAACTTTGCGGGCGTTACCCTTCATAACGGTGTTGCCGAGCGAAACCTGACCGTCTCCGCCCAGCGCCACTTGATCGCCACGACGGACGGATACAATGGTAGTCATAACTATGGCCTTGATACCGGCGCAATAATCATCACTGCGCCTAAGGTGAATCGATTGAAAGCAAATATGGTTACGAAATGCGAGATTTCAAGCCAACAGGTGTTAGCAAGGCGCTCAAACTTTAGCCGTAACAGAGACTGGGGAACCTAGAGTTTGACTTCCATCGGCTGCAGATTCATCCGCACCAACTGGTCTTGCGCCTTGTTGAGCTTAGAGCGCGAGGCGAACGGGCCCACTCGAACCCGATACCAAACCGAACCATTAGCCGACACCACCTTGCTGGTGGTGGCGTTGGGCATTCCGGTCAGCAGCAGCTTGGCGCGCAAGCTATCGGCGTCGCGGGCGCGCCGGAACGAGCCCGCCTGCAGCAGGTATCTGCTGTAATCGGCGGCAGACTTGGGGGTCGATTTATAAGCCTCGACTTCAGCCGGTATCACTTCGCTTTCGGGAAGCAGTTTGTAGAACTTATAACCATCGTCGGCTTTCGCCGTCGCCTTGGGTTGAGGCTTTGGCTTTGGCTTGGCAACCGGTTTAGACGCAGCTTGCTGGACGCTCTGCTGGGTCGCCTGCGGGTCAGGACTAACACCCATCAACTGGTAAAGGCCATAACCCAAGCCGGCGACCAGCACTAACACTGCCAACGCGGGCCATATCGGCCGTTTTGGCGGTGGTGGCGGCGCGGGGGAGTTTTTGCGTGCTGCCGGGCGCTTGGCAGAGTTCGAGCGCTTTGCGTAATCGTGGGCCATAAGTCAGCAGCAGTGGGTTAGTTGTAATGCAGGGGTGGTTATTATCGCCTGAACGGCGGGGGAGTTCCAAGGCTATTGTTCTCGGTCTTGTTTAATTATTGCGTGCATTGCTGGTTTCTTATTGCGCCCTCCCGGGCACCGTCATTTTTGTCAGACGCAACAAAAACGAAGCAAAAAATGCTAATTCACAGTGCTTCATAACCCCGCTACTTGCCGACTTCGTCGGTGCCCTGCGCGTTGTACTCGGAAATGGCCGCTGGGGAAACTCGGCGACTACGTCACCTCAAACATCCCCAGCTCAATTCCATTACCAAGCAGCAATGCTCGGCTGCGTAGAGGGGTATGTGCCAACTGATAAGCCAAATTTCCTACACACCAACACCAACACCAACATATCAGGATGGCACCGATCCCCCATCTAAACCGATAAAATCCAGTCTGATAAATGCCCGTTAGGGGCGAGCTATGGATGGCGAGACGGGCAGCTGAGGCAGGATGCCGAATCTGTCAGCTTCAGGCTGGGTTTTATGGCGCCCAACGGGCGATACAGGTCTGACAAAAGGTATTGTTTGCGGCACCACCCAGCTACTGATAGATTCAGGAGAACTCTCAAATCAAGATCCATCTAAACAGTACGAAATTCTCGCCAAGCAAGTGTGTCTTCATACGGTAAATACGACCAGCATCCAACACTCGAATTGTCAGCAATTTATGCGTGAAACAATTGATAACCTAAGAAGAGAACTTGAAACCACTATTCGAGTACTCCATGCCTTAAAAAGGTTCAGGCTATTTGCATCTAGACAAAGTGATGTAGATCGAATAAACCGCAATCCTGATTTTTGGATTATCTACGAAGTTTCTGTCCGCACGAATCTGTTTATCGGTTTAAGACGCCTATACGAAGGAAAGAATGGAACCTTCAATTTTCAACGTTTTATAGCCATCTGCATCAACAACATCTCTGACTTCTCAGCTGATCGGCTGAGACAACGAAAGATGGTAGGAAGCTATAAAGCAAATGAGTGGATTGAGTCTTACTTGGAAAATATCTACGAGCCAACAGTTGATGACTTTAAATCCCTATCAAAGATAGTTAGAAATAATTCTAAGCGAATGAAAGGCATATATACCGATGCCGCCTCAAGAATATATGCGCATGCCATCCACATGGATCGTACTTCAATTGCAGAAATAACCGATCAACTTGATTTTGATGAAATGGAGATAGCCCTTGATTCCATGTGGCATTGCTACGAACAAATATGGCAAATGTATGAGAATGGCCGAAGCCCTATTTTTGATATTTCAGAGTACCCAAACAAACAAGAAGTCTACGATTGTCTAGATACACAACTCGGTTAGTCAAAAACTCCACCTCAATGCATATCCAAAGGATCAACATCCAACGACCACCGCACCTTCCGCGCCTGCGGCAACCCCTCTAACACCTGCGTTAACCACTGCAACAACCGATGCAGCGGCTTGCGCTCGGTCGACTCAAACAATAGCTGCGCCCGATAGCGCCCCGCTCGACGTTCCATCGGCGAGGGCAATGGCCCCAGCCACTTTGCCTCCGGCCAATCGTGTTGCTCGATAATTTCACGGACCAGCTGCAGAAACGCTTCTGCACGCCCCGGAGCCACCGCTTCGGCGCGCAGCATCGCTAGATGGGCGAACGGTGGCAGGCTACCGTGGCGTCGCTCCTGCAGCTCCTGGCGGGCAAAATCGCTGTAGCCGTCTTCGATCAAGCTGCGCAAGCGCGGATGGTCGCCATTGTGAGTCTGCATCACCACATAACCCGGATGCTCGGCCCGACCCGAACGCCCGGCGACTTGCAGTATCAGCTGGGCGGTTTTTTCCATGCCGCGAAAATCAGCGCTGAACAGGCCACCGTCGGCATCGAGAATCGCCACTAGCGTCACGCGGGGGAAGTGATGACCTTTGGCCAGCATCTGAGTGCCAACCAGAATGCAGGGGCCACCCTCGTGGACCTTGTCGATAATCTTCTGCAATGCGTGTTTGCGCTGGGTGCTGTCGCGATCGACTCGCAGAATCGGATAACCATCGAAAAAGCGCTGCAGCGTGGCTTCGGTACGCTCGGTACCGGCACCGACCGGATTCAGATTTGCACTCTGGCAATGGTTGCAGCGTGGCTGTACTGGGGCCTGATAGTCGCAGTGGTGGCAATGCAACCGTGGCGGTTTGCGATGCAGGGTAAAGTGGGCGTCACACTGCGGGCAATCGGCGATCCAGCCGCAGTCGTGGCACATCAAACTAGGCGAGAAGCCACGCCGATTGAGGAACACCAATACCTGTTCGCCGCGCTCAAGGTGTTGCCGCATCCGCTCGATCAGTGGCTCTGACAAGCCATCCTCAAGCGGCTGTTGGCGAATATCCAGCAGTTCAAACTGGGGCTCCGAGGCGCCGCCGGCGCGTTGCTCGAGCTTGAGCCAGCGGTAGCGCCCCGCCAAGGCGTTGTGCAAACTTTCCAGCGACGGCGTAGCGCTGCCCAGCAGGATCGGTATCGCCTCGCGCTGGGCGCGCATCACCGCCAGATCACGGGCCGAATAGCGGAACCCTTCGTGCTGCTTAAACGAGCCATCGTGCTCCTCGTCGACCACGATAATGCCGGGTCGCGCCAGCGGCGTTAGTACCGCCGAGCGAGTACCGATGACGATACCGGCCAGGCCTCTGCTGGCCTGCAGCCAGCCATCAAGCCGCTCGCGATCATTGAGGCCCGAATGCAGCGCTACCACCGGCACCCGGAAACGTTGTTTGAAGCGACTCACGGTCTGCGGCGTCAGGCCTATCTCGGGCACCAGCACCAGCGCCTGCTTGCCGGCATTGAGCACCGCTTCAATCGCCTGCAGATAAACTTCGGTCTTGCCGCTGCCTGTCACCCCCTGCAGTAGCGAGCAGTGGTATCCATCTAGATCCTCAGCGATGGCTTCAAACGCCAACCGTTGTTCGTCGTTGAACGTCATCGGGCTCTGCTGCAGCACATCCCCTGGGGTGAAGCCCGAGAGTTGTGGCTGACGTTCGACCTTGTGGATAAGTTCTCGCTCGCGCAGCGCTCGCACTAAACCACTGGCAAACCCCTGAGCCCGCAACGCTTCGTCGGCCAAGCCGTGCGGATGCTGGATCAATAACTGCAATAGCTGATACTGCCGCCTGGCCGAACGCACCGTTTCCGGATCGACCCCTTCGCTCACTACCCAGCAGTGCTCACTACGGAACTCAGCCGGCTCGCCTTGGCGCAGCAGTACCGGCAGAAAGCTCGCCAACACTTCTCCGGGCGAATACAGGTAGTAGCGTGCCGACCAGAGCGCTAGCTGGAGCAGATGGGCGGGCAACAGGGGTTCGCTATCCAGGCTCGACAGCGCAGCTTTGAGCTTGGCCTCGGGTACGTCGGTCTGATCGACCCGTTCTACCAGTACACCCACCAGCTGGCGATTGCCAAAGGGAACACTCAGGCGCTGGCCCGGCTGCAGATCACCGCAACCCTCAGGGGGCAGGTAGTCGAAAAAACGGCGCAGAGGGGAAGGCAGTGCTACCCGCAACAGCCGACCGGGTTGGGTCATGCAGAGGCTCTCCTAACAGGAGCGGTTATTGTAACAACTCTACCCGGCTAACCAAGCCTACAAATCAACAGTAGGTTAGCCGGCTGCTGCTTGCGCCTGCTGTACCTGCTGGTGTAGAATCCGCCGCCTGGTTGTAGTGTGCGTTTTTCGTACAACTACATAACGTGCGGTGTCCAGTGAAAAACCTGGATGGCGGCACTTTAAAACTCTGAGGTTTACACTATGAAATCCGGTATCCATCCCGAATACACCGACCTGACCGCAACTTGCAGCTGCGGAAATGTAATCAAAACCCGCTCTACCAAAGGTAGCGACATTCACCTAGACGTATGCGGCGCTTGCCATCCTTTCTACACCGGTAAGCAGAAAGTTGTTGATACCGCTGGTCGTATCGATCGCTTCAACAAGCGTTTTGGCGGCCGTACTACTAAGTAGTCACCCGCTTAGCTATGCAGTTTTTCCGAAAGGCGCTTATTACAAGCGCCTTTCTTTTTTCTAGCGTCACCCTCGCCAACAACTGTCCGCCCCCCACCAAGCCACAATCTGTCGACATCGCCAAGGTGTACGACGGTGATACTCTGCGACTAACAGATGGACGCAAAGTTCGGCTGATTGGCATCAACACTCCGGAACTCGGCCGCGACGGTCAACCCGACCAGCCCTTAGCCGCCGAAGCAACCTCCTTCGCCCGCCAGCTTGTAGCGGGGAAAAACCCGGTACTCCTGCAGATAGGCCAACAATCTCACGACCATTACGGTCGCTTGCTCGGCCATGTTTTCCTGCGTGATGGCCGCAACCTCGAAGCCCAGTTGCTACAACAGGGGCTAGGGTTTGCTATCAGTATTCCGCCCAACTTGGCGCTACGCGACTGCCTCAAACAGGCAGAAAGCCAAGCGCAGCAAGCCAAGCGAGGAGTCTGGTCGATAACCGATTACCAGCCGCTTCATGCCAGCTCGCTAACACGAAGTCATAGCGGGTTTGGTCGTTATACCGGCGAGATAAGCCGCTTAGGCAGTAATTCAAAAGGCAACTATCTGGAATTAAACGAGAAAATTTATGTTCCTATCAAGCAGGGGGTACTCGAAAAGCTCGCCATCATATCGTCAGACAATCTGCTCGGGCGTAAGGTCGAAGTCCGGGGTTGGTTAATCGCCCGTAAGCTCACAAAGTCCCAAAGAAACAGGGGATTCCTGCCTTTTATGCTAAATATCAATCACTACGATAGTCTTATCCTCTGTCATTCAGATTGTTGACAATTTTTTCCTCTTATCAGGTCTATCCCTAGTCGGGCCAAACCCTTGTACTGTGCGGGCTACAGCTGAATACGGCTTGAGCAAGTTGATACTTTCGTATATGATCCTCCGCCCACTTCGTGAAATCTGGATGCAATAATGACCGATGAAGACCTAAAGAGACGCGCTCTGGACTATCACCAGTTTCCCAAGCCAGGCAAGATCAGCATCGAGCTGACCACCCCAGCCAACACAGCAGATGATCTGAGTTTGGCGTATAGCCCGGGTGTTGCTGAGCCGGTCCGCGCGATTGCCGAAAACCCTGAGAATGCCTATAAGTACACCGCCAAGGGCAACTTGGTCGCGGTTATCTCAAACGGGTCTGCCATTCTAGGCTTAGGTAATCTGGGTGCCCTGGCATCCAAGCCAGTTATGGAAGGAAAGGCGTTACTGTTCAAGCGTTTCGCCGGCCTCGATTCAATCGACATCGAAGTCGAAAACGAGAGTCCGCAGGCCTTTATCGATACTGTAGCCCGTATCGCCTGCACCTTCGGCGGCATCAATCTAGAAGATATCAAAGCCCCTGAGTGTTTTGAGATCGAGCGCCAACTGATCGAACGCCTGCACATCCCGGTGTTCCACGATGACCAGCACGGAACCGCCATCGTCACCACCGCAGGCCTGATAACGCCATAGAGCTGGCTGGAAAAGATATCAAAGAAGTGAAAGTGGTCTGCTTGGGCGCGGGTGCTGCAGCGACCGCCTGTCTGCGTCTGATGATCAGCGCCGGAATCAGCCGTCACAACATCCTGGCGGTCGACCGTCGCGGCGTCATCCACGACGGCCGTGGTGACCTGACGCCAGAGAAGGCTATGTTCGCCGCTTTCAACTGCGACAAGCGCACCCTAGCCGATGCTATCGACGGTGCCGATGTCTTCCTTGGCCTCGCCGGTGCTGACCAGCTCAAGCCTGAAGAACTGCTGACCATGGCGCCGAATCCAATCGTGTTCGCCTGTGCCAACCCTGATCCCGAGATCCGTCCCGAGCTGGCTCACGCTACCCGCGACGATGTGATCATGGCTACCGGACGCTCGGACTACCCGAATCAGGTTAACAACGTACTGTGCTTCCCGTACATCTTCCGTGGTGCGATGGATGTTCGCTCACGTCACATTACCCACGAGATGAAGTTGGCAGCAGTTTTCGCCATCGCCGAACTGGCTAAAGAGCCGGTTCCCGAAGAAGTACTGACCGCTTATGGTTTGAAAGAGCTGAGTTTCAGCCGCGAATACATCATTCCTAAAGCCAGCGACCCACGTCTGCTGGGTAAGGTATCGATGGCAGTAGCAGAAGCCGCAGTTGAGATCGGCGTTGCCCGTCTACCAATTCCGGATCACTACCCGATTCAGTCTCTAGACGACATCTAACTCGGCTTAGGTTGTTTTAGACCCCAACAAAAAAAGGCTTCCTTCTGGAAGCCTTTTTTATTTGTAACCTAAAAAGAGCGACAGTCCTGCCGCTCGTATAACCTTAGATACTAACCTTTAGCGGCCTCGAGTGCCTGCTTAACATCGGCCAAGATATCGTCGATGTGCTCGATACCGACCGATAGCCGCACCATATCTTCGCTAACACCCGACGCAGCCAACTCTTCACCTGCCAATTGACGGTGAGTCGTACTGGCAGGATGACATGCCAATGACTTGGCATCACCGATGTTAACCAAGCGGGTGATCAGCTGCAGCGCATCGATAAACTTCGCACCGGCTTCAACTCCACCCTTAATACCAAAGGTCAGGATGCCCGATGGCTTGCCACCCACGTACTTCTGCGCCAACTCATAACCGGCGTCACCTTCCAGCCCGGCGTAATTGACCCATTCGACCTGATCCTGCGCAGTCAAATACTGAGCCACCTTGATCGTATTGTCACAATGCCGCTCCATCCGCAGCGGTAGGGTTTCGATTCCCTGTAAAATCTGGAACGAGTTGAACGGTGAAATCGCCGCACCGGTGTTACGTAGCGGTACCACGCGGCAACGACCGATGAAAGCAGCGACACCCAGCGCTTCGGTATACACCACGCCGTGGTAAGACGCATCAGGCTCGTTTAATAGCGGGAAACGCTCCTTGTGCTCGGCCCAGGGGAAGTTACCCGAGTCGACCACCACACCACCGATCGAGGTACCGTGACCGCCCATGTATTTGGTCAACGAGTGGACCACGATATCGGCGCCATGCTCGAACGGACGCAACAAACAGGGGGTCGCAACTGTGTTATCGACGATCAGTGGCACGCCGTGACGGTGCGCGGCTTCGGCTAGCGCGGCAATATCGACCACATTCCCCAGCGGGTTGCCGATCGATTCGCAGAACACCGCCTTGGTACGGTCGTCGATCAACGCTTCCAGCGCTGCGATATCGTCGTGCGGCGCCATCCGCGCTTCGATGCCTTGCTTGGGAAAGGTGTGGGCGAACAGGTTGTAGGTGCCACCGTAGAGCTTGTTGATGCTAACAATGTTATCGCCTGCTTGGGCGATAGTCTGGATCGCATAGGTGATCGCAGCCATGCCCGACGCGACTGCCAGAGCGCCGATACCGCCCTCCATCGCCGCCACACGTTCCTCTAGTACCGCCGTGGTGGGGTTCATAATCCGAGTATAAATATTGCCTTGGACCTTCAGGTCGAACAGGTCGGCGCCGTGCTGAGTATCATCAAAAGCATAAGAGGTGGTCTGGTAAAGAGGGACCGCAACCGCCTTGGTGGTCGGATCGGGTTGATAACCGCTGTGGATAACCTGAGTTTCAAGCTTCATAAGCCGAGCGCTCCGTTGTCGTTTGTTGTTATTGCATCGTTGGATAAGAAGCTCTGTAGACTACCGCAAATCTGACCGTGTTATCATCCCCCGCTTACGACAATTTTTGAGATTAGCGCCAATGGCGAAACAGAAAACCGCTTATGTCTGCAACGATTGCGGCTCCGACTATGCCAAATGGCAGGGCCAATGCAACGATTGCGGCGCCTGGAACACCCTCAGCGAAGTACGTTTGGGGGCAGTCCCCTCCGCCAATACGCCACGCTTTTCAGGTTATGCAGGAAGCGCAGGCCATCAAGCCGAAGTGCAAAGTCTGGCCGATGTCGACCTCGCCGACCTGCCCCGCTTCAGCACCGGCACCGCCGAGCTGGATCGTGTGCTTGGCGGTGGCCTGGTTCCGGGCTCGGCCATTCTGATCGGCGGTAACCCCGGCGCGGGTAAGAGTACTTTGCTACTACAGGTACTCTGTGAGCTGGCGGCTAGCCACGAAGCGCTCTACGTCACCGGTGAGGAGTCATTGCAGCAGGTCGCGTTACGGGCGCAACGGCTGGGCTTACCCACCGATCGGTTAAAGATGCTGTCCGAGACCTCGGTCGAACAACTGGTGCAGATCGCAAGCAAGCACCGACCCAAGGTGATGGTGATCGATTCGATCCAAGTGATGCATATGGCCGATATTCAGTCGGCGCCAGGCAGCGTGTCGCAAGTACGCGAAAGCGCCGCCTACCTGACCCGTTTTGCCAAACAGACTCACACCGTGCTGTTTTTGGTGGGCCACGTGACCAAGGATGGTTCACTGGCCGGTCCGAAAGTACTCGAACATATGATCGACTGTTCGCTGCTGCTCGAAGGCGATCACGACAGTCGCTTTCGTACCCTGCGCGGGCAAAAAAACCGCTTCGGAGCGGTCAACGAACTCGGCGTATTTGCGATGCTTGAAAGCGGCCTCAAAGAGGTCAAAAATCCCAGCGCCATCTTCCTCAATCGCACCCAAGAGAGCAGCCCGGGATCGCTGGTGATGGTGGTCTGGGAAGGCACCCGGCCTATGTTGGTCGAGATCCAGGCGCTGGTCGATGAGTCGCATATGGCTAACCCGCGACGGATCGCAGTCGGATTAGACGGTAACCGGCTGGCGATGCTATTGGCCGTACTGCACCGTCACGGCGGCTTGCACACTGGTGATCAGGATGTGTTCGCCAATGTCGTTGGCGGGGTCAAAGTACTGGAAACCAGCGCCGACCTGGCACTGTTGTTAGCCGTCGTCTCGAGCTTTCGTGACCGGCCCCTACCTCAGGATCTGGTGGTGTTTGGAGAGGTGGGACTGTCGGGCGAGATCCGGCCGGTACCGAGCGGCCAAGAACGTATCCGCGAAGCTGCCAAGCACGGCTTTCGCCGCGCCATCGTGCCCAAGGGTAATCTGCCCAAAGAGATCATTAACGGCATGGAGGTGATCGGGGTAGAGAAATTATCTGAAGCGTTGGAAGCGATGTAGCGGGGTTGTAGGCTCAACCCCGCTACCTATGAAGCCGTTATCTAAGAATTTGAATCAGTCTTGCCCTTCGATCAGGTGTTCCAATTCCCGATCCAGCAGCGACTCATCACCCAGGTTCAATTCAACCAGGCGCCGAAGGTGGGTCATGCTATCCAGATCGATGGCGCCGCAGCTGCCACCCAGAAAGTCATCCCCGATGCGTGCCAACGTCAGCGGCAGCACTAACTGGACATCGCTATCGAGCCAAGTTTCCACCACTAGCTGATCGCCCAGTTGAGCCTCGAACCCCTTAGGGTGGCTTAGTAGCACCCCTTTAAACGAGATATCCTGGATCTGCACCACCCAATGACTGTCGCCCAAACGCAGCTCAGCCTCAGCGTCAAAGTCGATACGGGTAAAGCGGCGACGCTCCTGGCTAGATTCTTGATTCACAAAAAAACCCTCATATTCGCGTTTAGCGGAATCGCTATTGAGATCACTATAATCCCAATTGCACCATTGTGCATCCGCTGGTTAGGGAACCTGCGAACAAGTCCCAGTTGAATTCTGACCTTCAGCTTGGTTTGCAATCCAGGCGCAGTTTTGTAGTAATGTCTAGACCTTGCAAAAAGCGACAACGCAGAGTGCGGATCAAGCTGAAGTCCCCGCAGGGCAAGGCCTAAAGTGTGCAGACTCGTTGTTGTAGCCTTTGTTAAGGACTACGGCCATTAACTGCAGTCTACGCCTAGATTCTGCACACTTTAGGTCTTGCAGAATCACTTTGGACTTATTCGCAGGTTCCTTAACGTTGAACTCGCAGGGTCAGCTTGCGGATCGCCTGATCGGTGCCGCTGCCGCAGGTGGCTGTGGATAACAGGGTGAAATAATCCACAGCATTGATCGTCACCACCGGGCACTCCACGGCTAAAGAACAGTTCTGCAGTTCGGCTGGCGGTAGCTGACTGGGTAGGCCGCTGCAATCGGCAACATTCTCCATCAGCAGGTGACTGATCGCCATCTGCGCGCCACTTTCGGCCAGTTGGAACGCTCGTACCGACATGATCTCGTAACCGTAAGACTCCTTACTGGTGATGACTAGGCTGGATACACCGACAACAATCACCGACATAATCGTGATTACAAAGATCGCCGCCATCAGCCCCAAACCGCGCTGGCGAACTCGACTGGACGCTTGCATCGAACGTTTAAGGCACATTTCGGAGCTGCACCTCATGATTGATCGTTACCCCTTCGCCGCGCTCACGAAAATCCAGATTGAGCTGTACCAATGCATTTCGCTGCAACGTAGCAGCTTGGACCACAAAATTGCCGCTGGTACCGATAGCCAGCAAATGGCGCTGAGGCACCGATTCGGTCAAGTTGACACCGCCTGGCAGCGGCTGAATCGCAAAAAAACCGTAGTCGCTATAACGGTACAGTCGCTCTCCATCGAGGCAAAAACTGACCGGATCGGACACCATAAACCAACGCCGGCCGGGCGAGTCGAGCGGAAATTGATGCTCCCTATCAAGCTGAACATCGACCTCTGCATTACCCTCCAGGCCCGCTTGGCTACTCGTGACCCGCGGTGACACCGACGAGGCCGCCGCAGAGGTTGCGCTGAGATCGTATATCTCATCAGTATTAAGCGGATACACCGCCACGCGGCCAATGTCGGGTGCGCCATCAACGATAAACGGCACCGAACTGAATCCATTTGAAGCGGTCATAAGCGGCAAGCTGGTATAGATAGATCCGCCCAGTACCGGCACAAACTCAATACAGTCATTGGCTACCGAAGTCCGAACACTGTTGGGTAGCGCGTTACGTAGCTCTCTAGAGATCTTCTCCACCGTCACCCTTGCTGCCGACCCCTGACGCTCTCGCCGGGCGGTATCCATATAACTTTCGGCACTGTTGACGATGTACTGAGTACTGCCGAAAGAGATAATCCCTAGCAGCACAATCACCACCACCAGTTCGATCAGGGTAAAGCCCTGCTGACGACTGAGCGTGATCACCGCACGCATCAGTAGTTACCCCGGTAAACACTAAACGGAAGCGATGTCGTTTGCGAGTAGGGAGGCGTAATAACGATGTGGATCAGTTTGCCATTAAGATTATCGGCCAGACCAAGATCGGTTCCAGCGTAACTAACGCTGACCTGCACTCGAAAGCCGCTATATTCGCTACGAATAGATCCCTGTGCATCGACCGGAGGGCTGTCGTCTAGCCCGTGGTAATCATCTACATCGTCAAAGCTATTGATGCCACCGCTACGCTGTTCACCCGCCTCGGGGCCCAAGGCATTGGTACAGCCCGGATTCGAAGGCGTATTACAGGCAGGGAAACCGCCAAGTGGCGTATTGTGATCGAATTTTTTGGTCAGGATCTCATCGCTATAGGCCTGAACCAGCTCAACCGTCTGCGTCTGCCACAGCGTATCCGAGCCATGCTGAGCGCTATACTGCAGCGAGTGCGCCACCCCCAACAACGCCACCGACAGCACCACGATGGTGATGATCAGCTCGATCAGAGTAAAGCCCTGACTATGGCAGGAGTTAGCCCGTTGCCTAATAGACTTAGTGCGACGCGCAGTCATTCGCGTCCACCGCTTGATAGGGATAGCCGGCTAAGCTGATACAAACGATTGCACCCGACGCATCGAAGCCTAGGTTCGCCACCGCACCGCTGGCCAGATTGCCGAGGTTATCGTAGCTGACGATATAGGGGGTCGAGCTATTGATCTCAGCGCCGTCAGGATCAAACAGCTTCGCCGCAGAGGACTCAACCCGTTGTTGCTTGAGCGATAGCCCCTGCGCCTTGACCTCGAACAACCAACCACTTGGGCGGCTGACTTCCAGCGTCACCGTTTGGTCGTGCCGATTCAGCGCGGTCTGTTGCGCCACCCGCGCCACCGATATCAGCTGATCTTTAAGTTGCAGGTCGTGGTAGGTCTGGGTATTGCCGAACTGGGAGATGGCTACCGCAGAGAGGATGCCGAGCAGCGCGATTACAACTATCAACTCGACGATGGTGAACCCGCTTGCCCTGTTCAAAACAGGGCAAGGGGCAAATCGAAACGCCATTAAGCAGCCTTACGACTCTCCGTCGGCGTTCACATTAACCGCTCGAGTATCGCTATTGTAATCGATGGTACGATCGTTACCATTCTCATTTTGAGTCGAGTAGGTATAAGTACAAGCTGTCGTGCCTACGGCCGCTGTAGTGTAATCCGAGTTAGCACCACTGACAGTCGGTGCATTGGATTGCAATAAGCCTTCCCAGATCTCTATGCAGTTTACCGCCGTGGAGCTACTGACACTCATCGGAGCTCCAGATGTATTCACCTGCAAAGTTCCGTCACCAAAACCATCCACAGCTCCACTGGCAGTACCTTCAGCAATAGCCTGAGCCCTAATCAGCGCCACACCGGTAGCAAAACCGGCACCCGCGCCGCTAACCGCAGCCGTGTGCGCGTCGTCGGTAACACTGATAAACCGTGGCAGGGCGACCGCGGAGAGAATTCCCAGCAGCGCGATCACCACGATCAATTCAATAATCGTAAAACCGGATTGTTTCCTGTTCATATCAACTCCTTAGCCATACCGAGAACGTCTTTGTGCCAACGGTATATTAGTTACACATTGAGTCAAGCCTGACTTGCGAAAACTTTGCGCTCAGTCAGGAAATTAAAAGGTTGCAGCGCCCGAACCGGGCTCAGGTAGCACTATTAGAACCAACCGAGTTCTACTGGTTCCGTTATCGGCCGATGACCTGACCAACTTTAGCCGAAATCCGATCCGATCATTCTGAGCACGCTCAAAACCCTCCATCGCTTGGCGAAAACGAAACCGGTAATACAGCGTTCGCTGGTCGAGATCAAAATACCAGTTACCCGATGCGGCCTGAATCGCGGCCTCACCTTCGAGTTCACCCAGGTAATTACTCGGCAGCGATAACACCCCGTCGAGCAACCGCATCGGGTTACTCCCTTCCAGCTCGGCCAACCCGGTACGGTTACGCTTGCCGATAGCATCGCTCATCGCCAAGTTGACCCCGGCCTGCAGCCAGCCGCGCACGCCACTAAAAGCTGCGCGCTCGGCATCCACCACAATGTTCGTGTACTGCCGGTATGACACCGTGGCCAACACCACAATCAACAGCCCGGCGACGATCAGCTCCAGCATCGAAAAACCCTGCTGGCGGGTATTAGTTTTAACGACTGGCGCTCTAGCGGTGAACATCATCAACGGTTCACGCTGGAGTTGAGTTCCCATAGTGGCAGGAATACGCCCAGAGCCAATACCAACACCATCATGCCGATCGCAACAATAAGAATCGGTTCGATGGCGCTGGCCAAGCCCTTAAGGTCGTACTCGACCTCTTGATCGTAAAAATCAGCCGCCTCTTCTAACAGCTCGTCGACATTACCGGTCTCTTCACCCACCGCCAACATCTGCAGCACCAACGCGCTGAACATATTGGTCTGCTGAGCGGTACGGGTAAAACTCTCACCGCGCTCGATGCCGCGTCGCATCCCCTGAATTTTTTCGCCGATATAGGTATTACCGACCGCACTGGAAACAATTGCCAAGCCCTGCTCGATCGGAATACCGGCCCGCATCACCAACGCAAAAGTGCGCGAGAAACGCCCCAGCGTGATCCGGGTGAACAGGCCTCCAACCACCGGCAACCGCAGTTTGTATCGATCCCACTGCTGCATCCCGGCATCGGTCTTGATATGCCGTTTAAAGGCAACAAAACAGAGTACCGTAGCCGCGATAATCAGATACCAATAATCGCGGGTAAAATTGGAGATCCCCACCAACACACGAGTCTGCCACGGCAGTTCGGCACCCAAGCTGGCGAATACGCCAGCAAAGGCCGGAATCACGAAGACATTGATAATCCCCATCGCAATCACGATAGCCAAGATCACAAAAGTTGGATAGCGGGTCGCCGATTTGAGGTTCTTGATAGTGGTGCGCTCAAGCTCCAGATGTATGGCGATCTGGGCAAAAGATTCATCCAGATTACCGGTGTTTTCGCCGACATGAATCAGGCTGACGTAAAGTCGCGAGAATACCTTAGGGTGGCTTTTTATCGCCCCTGACAGGGTGTGTCCCTGCTCGAGGTCATCGGCGATCGCATTAAGAGTTTCTTGCAGCAACGGGTTATGCACCGACATCGCCAAGCCCCGCATCGCGCGGGTAATCGGTACCCCAGCCTTGGTCAGGCTACGCATCTGACGGCTGAAAATGATCAATTCGTCGAGCGAGACTTTCTGCAAAAACTTCGGTTTCGAGATATTGAGGTCACCCGAGCCCTTCGACTTTTCCGCTTTGGCTAGGGTGATACTGACCGGTGTGATCTGCTTGTCAGCCAGGAAACTAGCCACCTGGCCTGCACTGGCGGCCTCTTGCCGGCCTGTGACCAGTTCGCCGGCGGCATTTCTGCCGGTAAAGCTAAAGCTAGGCATCTCGATCAATGATCCATCGGTTCGAGGCTCAAGCCGGTATCAAGCTGATCTGTGGGCGCCTGAGCTTGGGCATTGGCAATACTGGCTGCCACCTCATCCATCTGCTCGGTAACCCGGAACACCTCTTCCAGCGTCGTGTACCCTTGACCTGAATACTCCAAGGCACTCTGAGCCAAGGTTTTGAAACCCTCGGAGTTGCGCGCAGCATGCGCGAATGAGGCGGTGTCGGCGGAGCGGAGCGCATCGGCCATATTATCATCGAGCTCCAATAGCTCGAAAATACCCACCCGTCCGCTGTAACCGGTGTTGTTGCAGTAGGTGCAACCGCTACCGTGAAACAGCTCCAATTTCTGACTCTCGACACCGAGTTCTTCGTGCAGCCAGGCTTGCTCAGCATGGCTGGGGGTATAAGGGGTCTTACAGTGGATACAGATCCGTCGCACCAGTCGCTGCGCCAACACGCCACGCAGTGCCGAGGCGGCCATAAAGCCTTCGACGCCAATATCGACCAAACGCATCGCCGAGCTGATCGCATCGTTGGTGTGCAACGTAGACAACACCAAGTGACCGGTCATGGCCGCTCGCATCGCAATCGACGCGGTTTCACTATCACGAATCTCACCGACCAGCAGGATATCCGGGTCTTGCCGCAAGGTAGCCCGCAGCACCGTAGCAAAGGTCAGTCCGATCTTAGGATTAACGTTTACCTGGTTGATCCGTTCCAGCCGATATTCCACCGGATCTTCGACGGTAATGACCTTCTTGGTCGGCTGATTGAGTTCCATCAACGCGCCATAGAGGGTTGTCGTCTTACCACTACCGGTGGGGCCGGTAACCAGAATCAAGCCATTGGGCTGATGGATCAGCCGCCTAAATCGCTTGAGGATGTCATCGGGCAAGCCGGCCTTATCCAAACCGATAGTACCTCCAGATTGATCCAGCAAGCGCATCACCACCGATTCACCATTTTGAATCGGCATCGTCGAGATCCGCACATCAATATTGCGACCGCTAACGGTGATGTTAAAACGACCATCCTGCGGCAGCCGCTTTTCCGAAATATTCAGCTCGGCCATCAACTTCAGCCGCAATACCAGAGCCGTAGCCACCCGGGTCTCTTTGACCACGTGTTCTTGCAACACGCCATCGATACGCTGGCGGATGCGTAACACCTTCTCGTCGGGTTCGATGTGGATATCGGAGGCCTTCACCTGTACCGCGTCTTCGAAGATCGATTGCAGTAACTTAACAACCGGCACTTCGGAATCATCGGTCGCAGCGATATCGGCAAGATCAAAGGCGTCGTCGGCGATCTCTTCATCGAGCTCTACCGCCAGGTTAGAGATCTCGTCGGTACGCCGATATACCAAATCTAGGGTGCTTAGCAGCTGACTTTCCGGCACCACCGCTTGCTTGAGGGATTTTGGCAGTAGCCGTTGCAGTTCATCGAAGGCAAACAGATCCATCGGATCGGCCATCCCAACCAGGAAGTGATCGTCGTGTTCTTTCAGCACGATGGCGCGGAAACGGCGCGCATGCGCCTCCGATAGCCGCGCAACCTCTCTCTGGTTGAACTCGTAGTGGGTCAGCTCAACCGCTGGAATATCGAGCTGCTGTGACAAGAACTCAATAAAACGGTTCTCGGTCACCATCCCCAGCGCCACCAAGGTACGGCCTAGTTTCTGACCGGTCTGCTTCTGCTTTCCCAGCGCTTCCATCAACTGGGGTTCAGTGATGACCCCGTTTTGAACCAGCAGGTCACCGATACGAATTTTTTTGCCTGGGGCTGCCATGTTCGCTCCTACCCTCCCAAACGAGCCAGTCGCTGACTGACAAAATCGGTCAGCGCTGGCGCGACTTGGGGGATTTCCAATACATTCCGATAGGCTGCTTTAGCCTGCTCGGGCTGCTGCAACGCTTCTAGTGATAAGGCCAAACCGATCCACCAGGCAGGCTCGCTGGCCCGGGTTTGCAACAAACTATGGTACGCCTCCGCAGCCTGCTGGTGCTCGCCGGCTGCCTGCAGCGCTGCGGCACGAATCTGATGGTATTCGGTATCCTCAGTGATCGTCGGCTGACTAGAACGCAACAGAGCAATCGCTTCGGTTAAGTGGCCAGTTTGAATCAGCAACCGCGCCTTGAGCTTACGTAAGCCAAAATGCGAACCATCGATAGCCAAGCCAGCATCGATAAGCTGCTCGGCTTCAGCAACCTGCTGGGTACCGATGTTCAAGGTTGCCAGCAGCGTGCGGCTGGCCAGTGCTTCGGGCTGCTGGACGATAAAATCAATCAACAACTGCTTCGCCTGGGTCACCTGGCGAGTGTTAACCAACCCTCTTGCCTGGGATACCATCGCCTGATCACGCTGCTGCGGAGTCTGGCGCGAGACCTTACGAATCGGAGCCACCGGAATCGGCTGTTGAGCCGGGGCCGCAGTACCACTGGTAGTAGCAGACTTTGCCGTCGCCTTAGGGGCCGGTTGTGGCTGACTCACCGGCGGCGGCATCACTTCAGCCAGCTCGGCGACTTGCGGGGTGGCTTCGATAACCGGGTCAATAGTTACTAACAAACGATACTGATTAGCCTGCGAGCGGCCCACCACGTCAAAGGTCGCATCTTGGAGCGTGGTCAACTGCAATGCGAGATGCCCCTCCTCTTCAACAAACTGAACCGAACCAATCAGCCCAGCAGGCGTATCGGGCAGCTCAACGGATAACTCTACAGGGCCCAAGTTAAGCTGAAGGTTGCGCGGCGTACTGACCAGCACCCGCTGAGCCGGAGATTGGTTAAGGGTTAGCTCAAATTGCAGTGAAGGCTGCTGTATTAGCCAATCAAGCTGCACAATTTGTACGCTGGCGGGAGCCACGTCTACCTTGGCGACAGGCTCTGGAGCGGGTGGAACGGAAGCCTGTTTGGGTGTAATGACCTTGGGTATCGGAGCCTGCTGTTTGGCTTGCCACAGTTGCGGATTATCGTATAACCACATACCACCAACGGCCAGCAGCACCACCAGCGTTACCCCTACCAACGGCAACCAACGCGTATTAGACGCTGTTTTTAGCTGTTGCGGAGCAGCCGTCATCGCACCACTAGCGCCCTCACCATTCGGTGACTGCTGGCGCCGCTTATCCAGGTCCCGCAGCATGTCATTGACCAGGCTCATAGCTGGCTACCCAGCGCCAACCAGGCAGAGATACCCACCACCACAACCGCTGCAGTGGCCATCGCCATACGGACTGGTGACTGCTTCAACTGCACCCCTTCGGTGTCCTGAATAGCCACCTTGACGTGCACCGGTGTGACTTGGCGGTCGCCTTTGCCGTACGCTACCATCAACGCTTTATGCGCCAGAATGTTGATCAACCGTGGCGTACCCTCGGCAGCCTGGCAGAGTATTTTTACCGACGGGCTGTTAAACAGCGCGATGCCGTTATAACCCGCCAACGTCAATCGGTGCTGCAGGTACTGCCCAGTACCTTCACTATCGAGGTGCTGCAGCCTGTAAGAGAAGGTGATCCGTTGGCGTAACTGGCGCAACGAGGTCTGTCCCAGCAGTTCATCCAGCTCGGGCTGACCAAAGAGTACGACCTGAAACAGCTTGGTGGTCTCCGTCTCTAAGTTTGTCAGCAGCCGCAACGCTTCGATCGTTTTCTCCGGCATCGCCTGGGCTTCATCAACGATCAGCACCACCCGCTTACCATCGGAAACTAGCTCCACCAACCGTTGATTAATGCGTTCAAGCAGGTCAAAGCTGCCCTTGAGAGTATCCAGCTCTATCCCCAGTTCGCGGGCAAAACTCATCCGAAAGCCATCGGGACTCAGATAGGGATTGGGGATATAGGCACTGATACAGTTGTCGTCCAGCGCATTGAGGACTTTACGGCACAGCAGTGTTTTACCGGTACCGACTTCGCCGACAATTTTGACGAAGCCGTCACCGTTTTCCAGCGCCACCAGAATTAGATTTAACGCCTCTTGGTGGGTAGGCAAATTGAGAAAAAAATGAGTATTGGGAGTCAGCGTAAACGGCAGTTCGTTTAGACCGAAAAATTGCTGATACATAATTCAGTCGGCCTAGTCTTTACGTTTAATAAACCCTTCGCGATGATACAGATCATCGAAGCGACCCAAGCTCTGTTGCAGCGTATTACGCCAGGCTTCGCTACCCGCCAGAGTGGGTTTGAGCAAAATCACCAGTTCACTCTTGATGGTCTGCTGACGCGTCTGCTGGAACAACCCTCCAACAAAATCCAGATCGCCAAGCAGCGGTGTTTTACCGTAGCCATCACTGCTAATAGTCTGCATCAAGCCACCGATCACGATCACTTGACCACTGCTGGCCCGTACCACGCTATCGGATTCACGGATGGTACTCAGCGCTAGCGGCAACTCGACCGTTTCAGTCCCCAGAGTAATCATCTTCTGCTGATCTTCCACCTGGCTGATCGACGGGTGAACATGCAAGATGATCTCGCCGTCACCGCTGACCTGCGGTGTCACATCCAGCGCGATACCCGAGAAGAACGGGGTCAACTCGACTTCAGGGGTCGAGGTGGTCGCGGTACCGGTGGTGGTGGTGTTTGATATCTCGGTGACAAAGAATTCGTCGGTACCGACTTTAATCACCGCCTTCTGGTTATTGAGTGTCGACACCCGAGGGCTCGACAACACCTGCACTTCACCCTGGGTTTCCAGCAGTTCGATCAGCGCGGTAAAATCGTTTGTCAGGTTCAGCGCAGCGCTAAAGATGCCGCCTATATTATCGGGGTTTTGTAACGCTTCGCTAGATTGACCCAGTGTGAGCGAGTTACCGTTGCTATTAGCCATACCCGACCAGTCGATACCCGCCTGATAGCCGCTATGCAGCCGAACTTCTAGAATTTTTGCCTCAAGAATCACCTGCCGCTGCAGCGTCAGCTGAGCCTGCTCTAGGAAGTGACTGGCCGACTCCAACTCACTGGGCATCGCTTTGATCACCACGATGCCAGCTTGCGGCGAAATCACCACGGTACGCCCGTCGCCGCTGCCAATAATCGCACTCAACGTCTGCTGCAGCTGGCCCCAGAAATCGGTCTTACTACGGGTATTGATCTGAGTGCCGACAATGGTATCTGCCGAAGCGTTTTCACCGCTTTGGGTGACAGCACCCGGGCTAACCTGGATATCAGATCCGCCTGAGCGAGCAACATTGAGGTAATCGATCTCAAACAGCTTCGTTTCTAGCTGGGTCTTCACAACCTGATAGAGATTACCGCTCTGCTTGAACTCGTAACCGTAGACCTGACGCACCGTGCGCATCACTTCGTCGACGGTGACGTTCTTCAAATCCAGCGAAATAGGGCCTTCGATACCTTCACTCACCACCATATTATACGGGGTGTCCTGCACCAACCCCATGAAGAAGCTGCGCGCATCAAGCTGTTGAACGCTCAGATCAAAACGCTGATTATCGGCGTCGGACAACCCTTGAACCTGCAGCGGTGGCAACAACGCTTGCATCACCTCCGCCGGAGTTACTTGCTGCGCCTGGTCCAGCTGCTGGTTAACGACCAGTGCTTCAGACAGCGCCTTGGTAGTGTCCTGTTTCGCCGTAGCACCTGTGCTAGGCTGCCAACTCTGGCAACCACTGAGTACCATCATCAGCCCGATACAACTTGCCGTTAGCCAACGCATCTACTTCTCTTCCTGACTGTTTCGCTTAATGTTAACTGACGGTCCCAGATCTAACTGGAATTGCCGACGGCCCTGCTGGAGCTTCACCGATCCCGGCTTTATCTCCACGACTTTGGCGCCACGCACGCGCTCGCCTTCACGGACATTAATGCCATTGATAACTGCAAGACGCCCTTGAGCGCTGATCCGCACCGCCTGCAACTGCCAGGGGTTTGGCTTAACCTGACGCGCAGTGGCATCGCTGCCTTGCTGCGAGAAAGGTCGGGTGGGGTCAACCGCAGCCTGACTGGGCGACAGCCACGCACACAAGATGACGGCTAGCAGACTACGGTTAAACACCTAACCACTCCTCGGTCGAGCTAAGGGTATAAACCTGCAACGTTACCCGAGCGTTAGGATATTCGCCAACCTGATAGTCCAGACTGTCCCAAAATAATGATTTATTGGATTGCTCAACCGCCTGTAAAAAGCCTTGAACCTGAAAGAAGCCACCCTCAAGCACCAGCTCCAAGTCATGTCGGAACAAACCCAGCTCAGTCGCTTGCTCACCATCGGCTTTAGCGATATCGACCCTGATTGGTGTGGCTTTATGGGCCCCCACCAGCTTAACACCCTGATGACCTTTAAGGATCTGCTGCAGCAGTTCAACCATCTCACGAGGCTCGACCAACGATGCCGATTGGGCCTTTAGCTGTTGGCTATACTCTTCGGACTGCTGTTTGAAGCTATCGATCTGCTGCTGCAGCACTACATTGGGATCCTTGACCTTCAGCGCCTTAGCCAACTCGAATTCAACCCTGGACTCGGCGCTTTCGGCTTGCAACGTCTGTAGGCTCCGGGTGAGCTTGGCGGTCTCTTTCTGGGCCGGTTCGATCAAATAGGTAAAGGTTGGAAACGCCAACGCAACCACCGCGGTCACCACAATCAGCAACCGCTCACGCAGACTCATCGCATCAAAACGCGCGGCCCAAGCTTGTAGCTTCTCCATCATGCGCCTCCTGCACCAGAGCGGCTACCACTCAAGCGAAACTCCAGTCCGTTGCTTGCTTCGGTTAATTCAAACTGATCAAACAGCGTATTCTGATAAGCGGGGGCTTGCCCCAAACGCTTGAGATATTTTGGTACCAACTCTGCGCTTCGGGTATGACCTTGCAAAGAGATCTGCACGCCATTTTGGCTGGCCTGGATACGGGTTAGCCAAACTCCACTTAGTGCCTGCTCAGACAGACCGGTTAACAGCGGCGAAAAGATACCGCTACCCGGTGGTGCTAACTGTTGCAGTAATTCGCCAAAACGACGCTGCCCTGCCAGCTTCTGCTTGAGCTGATCACGCTGCTGACGTAACGCAGGCGATTCAGTCTTCGGCCGTTTCTGCGCCTGCAGCGCTTGTGTTTTGCTGTCCAACTCACTCTTTTGCTGCTTTAAGGCTGCAACGTCTTGTCTTTTTTGGCTCAAGCGCTGGGTCTCATAGACCGACAGCAACACCAGTACCACCGTCAAACCGAGCACCACCAAGGTACAGGTTAGAGCCGAAGCCGGAGTACGTACCTTCTCCTGTTTTAAAAATAGATTTATCTGCTGCTTCATGACGCCTGCTCCGGCAACACCGCTGCAACCGCCATCATAACTTGTAACTGCAGTGCCGGGGTTAACGGAGGATCGCAGCTAAAATGCTCGCCCAGATCTAGCTGCACCACTTCAACCGGAAGGTTATAGCGTAGCTGACCCAGCAAGGGCGTTTCGCCGGGTTGTAACGGACAGACCAATAAGCGTAAACAGGGCGGTTTGCCGATCTGGCTCTCGTAATAATCCAACGAGCGCTGCAGATCCAGCACCATATTACTGGCACGGGATTCTATCTCTTGGGCATCATCGGCGATCAGATCTGCCGGAGTTTCCACTTGGCGGGTCAAATAGAGGTCATCATCGCAGACTAAATTGCCAATACTGGTAGGCGATTGCAGCCCTAACACTGCAGTCCCTAAGGTATCGCCTTCCAACGCTTTTAATCGAAGCAGTGCCAGCTCTGGAATATCAATGGTCTCCAGCACTAAGCCAGCTGCCTGAGTCATGGACAAGATGTTTTGCGATAAAGAAGGCTCGATCACCGCAACGTAAAGCATCTTGCTGCGACCACGGTAAGCATCGTCGGGAAGGGGGAAATAATCGATCACCGCTTCGGCGACATCGAAGGAGATCATATCCTTGATCCGCCAGCGTAGCGCTTCGGCCATCTCGTCATCTGCGACCGCCGGGGCTTCAACCAGTAGCAGATGATACTCTTTAGGTTTTAACACCCAACTAGTCGCGCAACCAGAAACGCCCCATTCTACCACCGCGGTTTTCAGCAGTTCAGGGGTATCGATACGGCATTGATCCAGCTGCAAGCAACGCAGTGGGTTTGATTGACGGTCGTCGTAATGGGCTAGCGCCAAACCGGTTTCATTAAGAGTCAAACCGACTCGTCCGCGACCCGATTTTTTCTTAGCAAACAGGCTGATCAGACCCTTCCCCTTGTTTCACTTCATACTGCGCATTGCAGTGCGTTTTTTTAACACAGGCCGCCGCTGATTACCATTTAAGGGGATGATTTTAACCCTACAAACCGAGCCGATTAAAGTGTTGTTGACTCTGATCAAACCTACGTGTTTAATACGGCCCCATTGCGTTGCCCGGATAGCTCAGTCGGTAGAGCAGAGGATTGAAAATCCTCGTGTCGGTG
>JBALWS010000153.1:0-9863 GCA_036960405.1 Halopseudomonas sp.
CTTGCGCACGTTGCGACGAGATCTGGGTATCGATCACCAACACTCCCTTCTCACCAATAACGATCCCGGCATTAGCACCGTAGCTGTTGCTAGCGGAGTAATCGTCGGTGTTCATGTAGGCGTAGACGTTGTCTGAGAGTTTAGTCAGTTTATTGGCAGCCTGAACCGCCGAAGTCGATAGCAGCAGCGCTGCGCTGATGCCGACAATTGTTGAAATCTTGTTCATAAGCACGCTTCCCCTTAAAGCAAATTGACGGCTTCAAGTTTTGGGCAGCGGCGGGTTGACCACAAGCAGATCTGTAGGTGTTTTTAGGTGCAACGCAGCCGAGCAGCGGCCCGGCCAATCTAAGCGGCTGTCGCGCCTAGTTGTTTGTGGTGGCGCAGTGGTACTGCTGCACGCGCTTATGCATCCCCAGACCTGAGTTCTGGATCATGTTGCCCGCCTCTTCGACCAGACTGACACCAACCTGGGCAAATGCGGGCGAGGCAAACCAGATCGCTGTCAGCACACCCAAGGTGGCAGCCGAGGTCTTGGCGGTACGGATAATCGAACCTTTCATTTATCAAACTCCTGATCGTGTTGTTATTGTTGTTTTCTAGCTATCGCTAGCACCGCTGAGGATGAAATCGCTAACGACTAAACCCTCTAGTCGATCAGTTCATCGAAGCGGTACACCTGCGTCGCAGGGCGGCTTTGGGCGTACTGTTCGGAAACAAACTGGCTTTGCGATACCGCGTAGACACCGCTGCTACTAAACACCGGCACCACACTAGAATGGCTGTAACTGCGACTGCTATCTTCTAACCTGACTGGGGCGATATAATCGACCCGTGCCACCTCGCCACGGTAGATCCCCAGATCGCCCACCGGCACCATAAACTGCTCGTAGAAATCGTCACCCAGAAAATGGCGCATCAGGCCGCCTTTAAGCGTCGAACGCTCGGTTTTAAAACGCTCGGCATAGGCATCGGAGACTTCGATAATCTTGGTGCCAGGAATAGTCAGCGCGGCGCGTCCGAGTGAAAAACGCACCAATCGAGTAGCCGCCGTCAAGCCGCTATCCTCGTGGGTTAAGAACAAGTCTCGCAAGCGCTTCTGGATCGCGATCGACGGAGTATCTTTGCCCCGTTCCCAGCGCGAGATCGTGGTCTGGTCGACATTGAGCATATAGGCCAAGACATCCTGCTTAAGGCCGTTGTCCTTGCGGTATGTCCGTATTAGCAGCGGCCAATCGCTCATCCAGCATGCGTCCTATTGGTGTTTATTTTTTAGTCAAGGTTACCGCTTTTGAGTCCACGGCTGAACGCGCAATAAGTCGCACAAGCCTTCGGCGACGATACTTGCTCGCGTTTGAGTCGCTGTCGAGATGTCATTGCACCGAAAGAGACGCTACAGTAGTCGCCAATTGGTTTCGGCGAAGCGCACCAAGCCAAGGATTTAAACCGCAGATAGGAAGGCACGTTGGCACGCAAGGACAGATCAGAAAACCCCTTTGAGCCCAGCCGGGCGCTTAGTAATATCCTCAAGCTGACCCTGTTGCTAACGCTGGTCGCCACCACCGCTCTACTTATCGACGATGGCAGGTATATCGAGCAGCTGTTCGGCAAACGCCCCGCCAGCGCTGTGTACACCCTGCCCCCGCAAGATCAGCCTGCAGCTCCCTTATCGCCCTCCGGCTCGAACCGGGTCAGACGCTCGCTCGACGACCACTCGCAGAGCTGCCAACTGGTGGCCACCAAACCGGTCGAGACGGTCACCACCAAGGTGTATCGCTGGAAGGACGCCGACGGTGTCTGGCACTTTTCCGATCGAGCACCAACGGCTGCGCAAAACGCAGTAGAGCCAACGCTCGATCGAGTGATCCACCAGCAGAAGACGTTCTCGATCAGCGTCGATGCCAGTCGCGCGGCAATTCCACCGTTTTTGCAAGATAGAATCCACCGCGCCTCGCAAGCCCTGTACGCCTTCTTAACCACCCCGCTGCAGGCCGATCAGATCCGTCAGGCCGATATCACCGTGCACCTGATAGGCGACAGTGAAAAATTCCTAAGCGCTTACGGCCAGCTAAAACAGGGGCAGAAAATGCCCAGTGGTTTCTATACCTCAAAAACTAACGAAGCCTTTTTGTTGGTCGGGCGCAACCCTAAGCAGACCCAGGCGATCGCGATCCACGAAACCTCGCATGTGATCATGGCAGCGCTGTACCAGCGTACGCCGTTATGGCTGAATGAGGGCGTTGCCGAATATTTTGAAGTGTTGCCGAGCTCGGTGATCGATAACCGCTACCAGCCCAAACCCGAGTGGATTCACGCATTACGACAGCAGGGCGTGATGCCTTTGCGCAGTCTGCTGACACTGACCGGTGAGCAATGGAAGCTGATGCCCCCCGAGCGCTCGTATGCCAATGCCTGGGGGCTGGTCTATCACCTGATGCAAAGCCAACACGGCCGACAGACGCTGTTTGAGCTGCTCAAGCGGGTCAAAGCAACGCCCTGCCAGCCGGTTTCGAGTCTGGCGCTAATCGACCAGCACTACCCCGGAGGCATCGACCAGCTGCAGCAGGAGCTAAGCCGCTGGCTAAACTGACAACAAACAATCTACTAACTGGGATTATCAGCCACCGCTGAACGGTTTGGCCACTGCACCTCACACCCCGGCTCGGGTCGATACGGGACCAAACGCGCCAACACCAACGACACCGCGCCCATCGCCGCGCCGGTCAAAAACACCGCCGCAGGCGAGATAAGCCACAGCAAACCGTACAGCGCTGGCAAGGCCACCGCTGCAATATGATTGATCGAGAAAGCCACTCCCGCCGTTGCCGCCATATCCTTGGGGTCGGCTATCTTCTGAAAATAGGTTTTCTGGGCGATCGCCAACGAAAACAGCAGATGGTCCAGGATATACAGCCCCACCGCGATCCACGGATCCGATACAAAAGCGTAAGCGGTAAAGACCGCTATCAAGCCGATATATTCCAGCGTTAACGCTTTGCGCTCGCCCCAGCGGCCTATCAACTTGCCGATTTTGGGCGCAAACACCATATTCAGCGCACCGTTAACCAGGAACATGATCGAGATCTCTGCGGCCGAAAAGCCGAACTTTTCCACCATCAAAAATCCAGCAAACACGACAAAGATCTGCCGCCGAGCGCCGCCCATGAAAGTCAGTGCGTAATAGAGCCAGTAGCGCCGACGCAGGATCAACGTCTTATGCTGCTCCACTTTTTCCGGGAAGTGCGGAAACGCCCACCAACACGCCAGAGTGATGGCGATGGTGATACCGCCTCCCAGCAGGTAAACCGCCTCCATCTCGATCCCGAACAGCTCCAACGCCAGCCACACCAAGCCAAAACCGATCAGCCCGGCAAACGAGCGGATCGCCACCAGTTGCCCCAGTTTGTGCGCCGCGTGTTGCTTATCAAACCACTGCAACGACAGTGACTGATTGATCGTTTCGTAGTAATGAAAGCCGATCGACATCAACACCGTGGTGCAATACAGCCCGACCTCGGAAGGGAAAAAACCGGTCGCCGCCGTGCCCACACCCAGCAACAACAACGACGTCAACGCCAACGTTTGTTCGCGTATAAAGACCAGCAGTAACACCGCCCCGAACGCCAGGAAACCGGGGATCTCCCGCAGCGACTGCAGTATGCCGATCTCCACCCCGCCAAAGGCTGCTCGTTCGATGGCAAAATTATTCAGCAACGCCTGCCACACACCAAATGAAATTGGCATCGCAGCAGCCATCAAATACAACAACATTTCGGGACGGCGCCAATTATTCACTTAAAATCCTAACGGCTAAGGCCGCATCAGCGGCTCGATCAATAACAAGGGAGTCAGTGTAATACACAAAGCCGTCTGAGGTGCTCAGGCGGTGCGAAACAGCCGCTCTTCTAGCACCGATAACTCAGCGATTATCACCGCATCGGCAGGAATGAGTCCAGGGATTCCATTTTTACCGTAAGCAAGATGGGGCGATATTTTAAGCTTCCGTCTGCCGCCAATACGCATCCCGTCGACACCGTAGAACAAACCATTGATCAAGCTTTCACGATCGATGCGCAGATCGGATATTTGCGTCTCGCCATCATCTTCTAATCTCGCTCGATCGACCAATCCCGAAGGCGACGTCCACTTCACTGGCTCCCCCTGGTTCAACCACAGCTTCAACCGAACCAAATAGGTGTGTTGACGCTCAATTTTGAGGCCACTACCGGGAGTGTCTTCTAACACTTTGATTCCAGCACGCACAGCCGTACCTATCTCGTATTGGCGGGTTATTTTGGGCTAGCCACCTGGATCAGTTCTGACACCTCGAGCGAACCACCCACGCCCAAAAACGGGCAGGCTTTGAACTCTGTTGTATCTCCGTCACTAGCAGGGGTGAACTTAACGTTAGACGGCATTTCGTTTCAGCTGCTGCTCTAACCCTTTCAGATCACCTAATACCCAAACGTCGGAGATCCTCTCACCTGAGAAGGTGAACAGCGCAGTCCCACGCCAACTGACGCGCTTACCGGTTGGGGCAAACCCCATGAACGCTTGTTTATGGATTCCTGAGAACGTCATCCGGGCAAATGCTTTGGGCTCTTCAACGACCAAATCGTCTATCGTGCAGTGGTATTCAGCCAACGCTGCATGAACGCTATCAACATATTCAGCAAAGCCATCATGCCCCCTCTTCTGCTGGCCCAAAGAGCCCCGAAAGGTAACGTCTTCATGCAACACTGACGGGATTGCGGCTTTGTCATGAGCATCCCACAGCTCTCGATAGAATTTTTCGACTTGCTCACGGAGTTTATCCATAACGAAACCTGGCACCGTCTGAAAAGCACAATATATCGCCGTTTAGCTCTTGTCTGTTTTAGCACAGCTTGTTACGTCGTTAAGGCGCTTAGTTGCTGTCATGCCAACCTCCGCTCCATTCAGCGATGCCCTGCCTTCTAACGCCTGGCATAGTATTATCTAGCTAATCAAACACCGGGCGGAAGAAACTACGCTCGTAACTCAGTACGCAGTTTGTTTCTTTGGCGTAGGCAAACGCATCCATACAGGCTTGGTCCTTAAAAGAATCGAGCCTATATTGCTCATACTCTGCCAAGCTCGGAAATGAAAACAGTGCTAAGGCGATGTTGTTAGCGCCCTCTGAAGGCAGAAAATAACCGTGATGCTGTCCACCAAACTTTCTTACCAGGGGAATCCATAGCTTTGCGTAGTGCTCGAACTCGTTGACCTTTGCAGGATCAATAACATAACGCAGATAACATGTAACCAACTGACTTTCCTCTCTGTTTTTAATACAGCTCGACAGCATCACGGGAATAAAAAATCAGCGTTTTTCACCCCGTGATTACTGTTGTTAAGCGCCCTTACAGAATCACATCCAAAGCCTTATTCAGAACAAGGTCGATCAAACCGATGGTCACCTTTTCTAACCTCGCCCTGGCTGAGATTTCCTGTGAGTTCAGGAACTGCCTAACGGTACGTCTTCGCGCATTGAGTAAGGCTTCAAGTTCATCGGAATCAATTTCACCCTTAATCTTTAGCTCCAACCATTTTTCAATTTTGTCACCGGTTTCCTTTACGACGCTCTTCGTTTCCGATTTGGCGCCTTTAATTAAATCAAGCAGGTTTGATTTAATTAATTCTTTTGCATCATCACCGGTAGTATCAATCAAATCACTTAACGTGGACATATAACCTCCTTATTGTGCTTACTTTACACGGGCCAACTCGCCGGCTATGGCAAAATCATAATTTTCTTCAATTTCAGGAAGTATATTTTCTTTAAAGGTCTTGCTGAATAGTTTCTTCTTACTGAGAGACAACTCGCAATTGGCACTAAACTCCTCCCACAGTATTGTTACCGCCCTCTGCCCGGTCTTATCATTGTTATCTTTAGACTTAGCGTATTCAAAAGCTTCCCTAAAGCTTAAGTCACCGTTGTCACAATATGACGCTACCGCCGCTTCATTCCACACATTAGTAGAACCAGCGGTCCAGTTATCAAACAGCTTTACATGAACGGCTTTCAATTTTGTAAAGTTCTCATGCCTTGTTGCATCGTAGTGTGATGTAAAGGCGGCACAACCATTTAGCATTAGTACCCATGCGACCAACATCAGCAAACTGGATTTGTTTCGAATCATATGAATCCCCTTTTCCGTATATACCCCATAGTACACAGTGTTTCCGCATCTCCTAGGGCACCGATGCGCCTGCTTTAAGGCTTACTATTTTGTAAAAAGGCTTAGCAAATGAAGCGTCGAACATATCGGCACGCTTGATCCATTTGCTCACCGAAACGAATCATCTGCATTTAATTGGCACGCTGCTCTCACCTTTAATACTCAACACTTAAATTGGCGAGCACCCCGCTCACCGCCCCGCGGTGGCAATGATTAATGACGTTGTTAAAGGCTAGTCCAAAAAAACTCGCCCATTGATTTTTAAGTAAAAATTGCCGAATGAGCCCCCCTTGAACTTGATGCTCTCTAGGAAACCCGCAAACAAGCCCAAACAAAGGCCAGTACGGGATAAGCGTTTTGCGCTTTTCAACGTACTTAATCTCTGACGAAGATAGCTTCATGATCGTATTCCCAGGCCTAACAGCTCAGTAACTGGTTGCAACAGGGGAACAGTTTGGCTGTTCTAAGCCAGCTTGCAGGGACTTGTAATAAGGTTCCTGGCCTCAGGCTATAGAGGCTATTAGAGCCTGCGCCAAGGATGATCCGGCTGGCGTAAACAGCCACACCAATACACTGCAGTTTAAGGCCGCTGTAATCCAGAAAACCACACGAAAAGACTGTTTCTTGGATTTATGGCGTAAGTGCTGTTGAGCCACGAGTGCACCGGGCCAGCCCCCAATAAGGGCCAACATGTGCAGGGTGCTTTCCTGAGTGCGCCATGCACCTTTTTTAGCTGCCGATTTGTCTATTGCATACATGATAAAGCTAACCAGGCTGGCGACGAGGTAGAGGGCGAGAACTTGAGGCGGAATGGTGGCGGTGAGAACAGATAAACCGACAACGGTAAAAAAAATGGTCACGACTATGATTGCCAGAGAACTACTTTGAGGTTTCGTCTTTTGTGGAAGTCGGTCCCCAGCCAAGGTCGCCTGAACTGCGCATGGCCTGCCTTGCTTGTCAGAAGATAAAGTGTAGGTTATCAATTGCCCTATCTCAGGGCGTCGCCCCCTGCGGCTTAAAGCTTTTATATGAAAAAAGACTTTCTTTCCGCCGAGGCAGGGTTCGACGAACCCAAAGCCTTTTTCATCGTTCCAAGTCGTTATTTTTCCCTTGGTGCGCATAGTGGACTGTCTTCCCTGGCTAACGCCGCGTTAACGGGACGGAAAACTGCGCAGCAGTTTGGAGTTCCAGGCCAGCTTGCTGGCTGAAGTTGATTGCTTTGTTAGCCATTATGGTGGACTGCTTCAAGGGAAAAGAAGATCAAAGGCAAGGTCAATAAGATCGTAATCTTTGCTAAACGCTCGCTCTCTGGTTTCTTCTGCTTTAGATTCAAATGATTTAGCCATAACTTCATTGCCTGTAGAGCGGTAGCTATCAGCTTCTCTATCGTATGCCTCAGCCTGTTTTGATACTAAATATTCATGCTGATGAGAATTGGTTTGATGGGCAGAACAGCCACCTAATGCGATTAGTACTAAACAATATATTGATTTTCTAAGCATATGAATCCATGTAGCCGCGTTAACGGGCCGGAAAACTGCGTAGCAGTTTGGAGTTCCGAGCCCGCAGGGCTGAAGTTGAACGCTTTGTTAGGGTGCTTTTTCATACTGTTGTCTGCTGATTACAATGCCGAATTTCTTTTCAAGCTGGCTGGGTGGCAATACAAGGCCAGTATATTGTTCACCATGCTCATTTTCGATTTCGGCCCAATCTATTTCTTGTGGAAAATGCCCCTTTATCAAGGCGCTGCAAGATGGTGTCCGGTAGATGACGCGGGCGCCAGATTCTGTTTTCGTGAGTGTTATATTTTGCTCACCATTGCTAAGACGCTTGCTCCATTCGTTATACCGGCCACGGCCGTCACAGCTTAAGCCTTCGTAGTTGCAGTAAATGGTTTCGTTGATCGTTACGTTTTCACTTCCAAATTTATAGTCGAGTTTAAACGCGATCTTGACTTCCTTTGCTTCCGGTTCTTCTTCTACAGGCTGGCTGGTATAGCAGCCAACTAGTGCCGCTGTAGTAGCGCACGAAGACAGTGCGAAGCAAAACGCGATGATGAAAGCGGGCTTCATACTCATGGTCACCCTAACGCCGCAATAACGGGACGGAAAACTGCGCAGCAGTTTGGAGTTCCGAGCCAGCTTGCTGGCGGCAGTTGATTGCCTTGTTATGTTTGTTGGCTTGCATATTGCTCTAGGCCTTTTAAGTAATGCTCTTGATAAAAGTCTTCGAGGCTCTCTGGCCAGTCTGATGTGTCACCACATACTGCCTTTACTTCTGAGTAATAGAAAAACACCAAAGGCAGCCCTTCCTCAAGCCTGGGAATATGCATTGTTTTTTCTGAATCAAGATGAGCAACAAATTTATCACGATAGGATTTAATGCATCCATGAATGCGATCAACGTCGGTCTGTTTGATACTCAGCTCGTTAAACATTCTTTGTTTAAACCCGAGGTCTTCGTGCATCACTTTTTTCCAGTGGTGCTTGTCTTTATGATCACCGAATAGCTTGCACCATTCTAATACACAGATATCAGCAAAATTACCGTTTAGGGAAACCCAGAATTGATTGTTAACTTTGAGGTTGGAATCCTTCCAACCCTAAAGTAATAAGAATTCGTTTTAAAATTTTCATGCGAGTAGCTTACTCTCCCTTTTGAGCCTAACGCCGCAATAACGGGACGGAAAACTGCGCAGCAGTTTGGAGTTCCGAGCCAGCTTGCTGGCGGCAGTTGATTGCCTTGTTAGGAGGCATTGCATCACCTCGGTTTCGAGGGGCTTTGTTAACCAAGCCCAACCTGAATTGTTCTATTTTATATTTCTTCTAGCTATTTCAATAACTACCAATGTATTAGCACAAAAAATCACAACGTTAACAATAAATGAAAATGGTCTAATAGGCTCAAATGATTGAGCCAATCTATCAACTACAAAGTAGAGCAACAGCAAGCCAACAAACACTAGAAACAATCTGATGTCAGATAATGCGCGTATTCTACTAGTTGGTTTGTTTTCACTCACAGTCACATACCGAACGATTTTGTTACTAGAAACAGCCGCCTAACGCCGCAATAACAGGACGACGATAGGAGTTCCGAAATGAGTGAAACGAATGATGTTGATTGCCTTGTTATCTGCGATGCAAGGATTAGGGGCACAAGCCAATATTCGTTTAGATCCGGAGAATGGGCGAGAATAGAGGCCGTTAAAATATGTCAGCCTGACAACTGCAAGCCAAGGCCTGCGTACAAGTGCGTGTATGACGACGGGCTTATTGACTATGTAGCGGTTAGCGATACAGAGCATTACGAGATAGGTAGATAACGCCGCGTTAACGGGCTGGCGCCGCGCAGTGGTGACAGTCCGAGCACAGCGAAGCTGGGCTTAAAGTTGAACGCTTTGTTAGCTGCCACAAGCAATGCCGTACTTCCCTATTACGCCGTGACTTCTGCCTACGCCTTTGACCACGACACGATAATTTCTGTTGCTGCGAATCCGACCAGAACACCGACCGAAACGACAGGATTAATGATTGATTGAGCTTTCGGAGGACGGCCCCAGAAATGGAGCGATGGAGAGGCAGTCTTCCTTGTACTGCAATGTTGCACCTTGGCAGTTTGCACGGGCTTTCAGGTTGGCACAACCCTGAGCCGAACCAAGGCAAC